>NZ_JAELTQ010000039.1 GCF_016428905.1 Dyella sp. ASV24
GGGGCAGGAGCCCCGTCGAAAAGCCCGGAACCCGACCGCGCACCTGGAGGGCGAAGCCCGCAAGGCGCCTCATCCGGGGGGCCCTTTCTTTGGGTTACTTTTCTTTGGGCAAGCAAAGAAAAGTGACTCGGCCTCCGGCAGGAGGTCGAAACGCCCGCCGCGTAGGCGGCCAGATCGCGATAACGCGACAATCAAGCGATACCGCTACTGGATGACTTGCTTCGCTCGCCCCTTCGGGGCCGCCCTACGGGCGTTCTGCGCGCTTCGCGCTTGTGCGGCCTGCGCCGAGGTGACGTTTTCATCGAAACGATAAGGCGAGCACCCACCCCTCACCCCAACCCTCTCCCCAAAGGGGAGAGGGAGAAAGAAAAAGCCGGGCTTCGCGAGCATCAACCACTACCAACCACCAACAAAAAGCCGCCCCAACCGGAGCGGCTTTACCAAACTAACCCTCTCCCTAAAAGGGAGAGGGAAACAAAACCGAGTTACTGCTTCACCGGCTTCACATACGTATTGAACAACTCATCAATACGACGGTACTCGTCGTACCACGAATCCGGATGCTGGAACCCATGACGCTCCATCGGATACAGCGACATCCAGAAATTGTTCTTATGCAGCTCGATAAAGCGCTGATACAAGCGAATCGTATCGCTGGTCAGCACGTTGTCATCGATCAAACCATGCTGCATCAACAGCGGATCCTGCAGCTTGTCGGCGTAGTTGATCGGTGAGCTGACCTGATACGACTCCGGATCCAACTGAGGATCGTTGAGGATGTTCGATGTGTACTCATGGTTGTAGCTGGTCCAGTCGGTGACCGGGCGCAGCGCGGAACCAGCGGCGAATTCGCCCGGTGCACGCAGCAGCGACATCAGCGTCATGAAGCCGCCGTAGCTGCCGCCGTACATACCCACGCGCTTCGGATCCACGTTGTGGTTCTTCACCAGCCAAGCCTTGCCGTCGAGCAAGTCTTCCAGTTCCGGGTGACCCATCTGGCGATAGATCGCCGTGCGCCACGCACGGCCGTAGCCATCGGACGCGCGGTAATCCATGTCCAGCACCACGTAGCCCTGCTGTACCAGCAGGTTGTGGAACATCTGCTCGCGGAAGTAGTTGGAGTAAGACAGCGTGACGTTCTGCAGGTAGCCCGCACCGTGCACAAAGATCACCGCTGGACGCGAAGCCGCTGCGGCTTCGTCCGCCGGGCCGTAGTACTTCGCCCAGATCGTGCCTGCGCCATGCGAAGAGGGCACGCCGATGATCTTCGGTTGGATCCATGCGTGCGCAGTGAAGGCCGGCTTCATGGTGTTGGTGAGTTCGCGCGGCGTGCCGCCATCCGCGCTCTGCACAGCCAGTTGGGCCAGTGTGTACGGCGAAGAATGCAGTACGGCGAGCTGGCGACCATCCGGCGACAACGCAAAGTCGTCCATGCCCTGATACTGCGTGAGGCGCGTGAGTTCGCCGCCTGCACTCGGCACGCGGTAAACGTCGTAGCTATACGGCGCCACCTGGTTGGTGCGCGCGTAGAACCACTGGCCATCGTCGCTCAACACCGGATGGCTGACTTCGAACTTGCCCGTGGTCAGGGCTTTGGCCTTGCCGCCGAGCGACTTGGTGTAGAGCTGCGAGTAGCCGGTTTCCTCGCTCAGGTACCACAGCGTGCGACCGTCTTTGAGCCAGCCGAAATCGTTGAAGTTCCAGTTGATCCAGGCGTTGTCGGTCAGACGGTGCTGGTTGACCAGCGCGTGTTTGTCGAAATCAACGTTGGCAATCCAGCGGTCCTTGTTGTCGATGGCGCGCAGCTGGATGGCGACGTTCTGGCCGTCGTCGCTCCACACGATGCCACCGCCACCGCCATCATCCGCGCTGGAAACAATACGCACCGCGCGTACGTCCGGCGCCTTCAGCGCCTTGGCTTCGTCAGCTTTGCCGTCCTTCTGCAGGGCGGCCACGGCCTTGGCGCGGAGCTCCTTGAGCGGATCGTCCTTAATGCCCGGCAGGCCATCGGTCTTCAGTGGATAGAACTTGGCGGCCTTCAGATCGACCAGCACCATCGACTGCGGTGCGGGATCGTTGTTACCCACGTAGACGCGCGTTTCCTGCTGCTCGGCGTAGCCGGACTCGGTGACGTAGTGCGTGACCTCGGGGCGCTTGCCTTCCTTCGCGCCCTTGGGCTTGGTCACCACGACCATCCAGCGACCATCGGGCGACAGCTCGGTATCCGCGGGCTCGCTGCCGTCACCAAGGTAGATCGGCTTGGGTGCGCGGTTCGGGTCGGCGGCCATCAGCGCATCTTCGTTGGCGCGCGCAGCCTCCTTGTCCGACTTGTTCTCGCGCAGCGACTTGAACAGCTCCAGCTGCATGTCTTTGAGCTGGTCGGGCTTTTTCTCTTGCGGATCATCCGTGAAACGCAGCACGGCTGCGGGTGCGCTCACACCGGCGGCGAGGTCGTAAACGAACCAGTTGTTGCCCTGGCGATACTGCAGGCTGCGGCCATCGCTGGAGAAGCGCGGCGACGATTCCGCTTCGGACGAGCGGGTGACCTGCACGCGACGGCCATTGGAAAGATCGACCATGAAGATGTCGCCATGCATCACGTAGGCGGCATGCCGATGAGCGCGATCGTAGATGGCCGGGCCTTCGGCCTGTGCCATGGCGGCGGGATCGAGCTTCACGCTCTGGCCGCTGGCCGGGTCCACTCGATACAGGTCGCGCACCTTGCTGCCATCGCGCTTGAGCGAGTAGTACAGGCTGTGGCCGTCCACGCTCCAGTAGGGCTGTTCCACCGCTGCGCCGATCCAGTCGGGATTGGCCATGATGGTTTCCAGATCCAGCTGACCGCCGGACGACGGGGGCGACAGGGCCGCCGCGGGGAGCGCGGCAAAGGCGGCAAGGCCGGCGAACAGCATTCGGCGCATGGAGGGCTCCACAGTCAAAACGGATGAGCATAGCCAAGCTCTGAAACGGCACAAGCGCCGATGGTCGCGGTTCAAACTGATCGCCTAGGCAGGTAATCTTGTCGGTTACCTCGGAGCCTCTGTGGCGCCCCATGTAGCGTGTGCCTTGTCGGCCAAGCGGCAGACCGTGCGTTCGGTGAGGTTCTTGTGCATGTCTTCGAGGCATGCTTCCCGCAGCCCCAAGCCCGGCGAGCCCACATGCCACTACCCAGCGTTGAGATCGAAACCGCCCCCCACCCCAGCCATAGCGTGATCTGGCTGCACGGCCTGGGCGCCGATGGCAACGACTTCGCCCCCATCGTGCCGGAGCTGGTCTCGCCCACATGGCCCGCGCTGCGCTTTGTGTTTCCCCATGCGCCGGTGCGACCCGTGACTGTGAACGGCGGCATGCCCATGCGCGCGTGGTACGACATCGTTGGCGTTGACCTGATTTCCCGGCAGGACGAAACCGGCATGCGCGCCTCCATCGCCAGTGTGGACACGCTGATTGCGCGCGAGAACGAGCGCGGCGTGCCTTCCGATCACATTCTGCTGGCCGGTTTCTCGCAAGGCGGCGCTATCGCGCTGTCCGCGGGGCTGCGCCACGCGGAGAAACTGGCTGGCGTGATCGCGCTGTCCACCTACCTGCCGCTGCAGGACGCCTTTGCCGCCGAGCGCACTCCTGCGAATGCGCAGACCCCCGTGTTCTGGGGCCATGGCACGGCCGATCCGATCGTGCCGCTCACGCGCGGCGTGAGCTCGCGCGATCTGTTGCAGTCCTTGGGCTATTCGGTGAGTTGGCACACCTACCCCATGCCGCACTCGGTGTGCGCCGAAGAGGTAGCAGACCTGCGCCAGTGGATGACCGCGCGCCTGGAGGCCTAAGAGCCTGTTGCGCAGCCCGCGATGGCGCGCAAGGAAGCCTTGCCATGCATGCGGCATACTCTTTCGCATGAGGGAGTCCACCACCGATATACCGGCGCCTGCTCGCAAAGAACGTCACCCGCTGCCTGATTTCTGCAGCGGGCCGGTGATCTTTGCGTTGCTGATCACGGCGTCATTGACGGTGACCCTGATGTGGCTGGCGCCCAACAATGCGCATGGATGGCGCGCCTACTCCGTCGGCATGCTGTTTGCCGACTGGCTGGCGGTGGTGATCGGCGTGGCCCTTTGCAAACTGCGTCCGCTGTTCGAGCGCCTGCCCGGCCATGGCTCGTATGCGGGCGTATGGCTGGCGATGGTGCTGATCGTGGCCGGGGGCAGCGTGCTGGTGTACTGGATGGATGGTGTCATGCAGATGGACCTGCTGCGCGACAGCGCAGGCGATTTCGTTCGCAACAACACGCTTATCGCCGCGCTGCTCGGCGCGGCGATGCTGCGCTACTTCTATCTGCTGGCCCAATGGCAGACCCGGCTGGAGGCCGTGTCGCAAGCGCAGGTGGCCGCCTTGCAGGCACGCATTCGACCGCACTTCCTGTTCAACAGCATGAATACAGTGGCTGCGCTGGTACGGGTCGATCCGACCGCGGCCGAGCGCTGCGTGGAAGATCTCTCCGAACTATTCCGCGCCGCACTGGGCGAACACAGCACGCGCGACGGTACGCTGGGCGAGGAGCTGGGTCTGGTCGACCGTTATCTGGATATCGAACAGCTGCGACTGGGTGAACGCCTGCGCGTGCGACGCGAACTGGACGATCTGCCCGCCGACTTTCCGCTTCCGCGCCTGCTGCTGCAGCCCTTGGTGGAGAACGCCGTGCGCCATGGCATCCAACCGTTGCGCGAAGGCGGCGAGGTGATTCTGCGTGGTCGGCGGGAAGCGGACGGCATTGTGATCGAGATCGACAATCCGCTGGTGAGCACACCCGCGCCCGGCGGTCATGGCCACGGCCTGGACAGCGTGCGTCGACGGGTGGCCTATCGTTTCGGGCCACGCGCCGGTGTGATCTCCGGCCCCCGAGGCGATCGCTTCGTCGTACGGCTCGAATTGCCTGCACGGTAAAGAACAGAGATATGCGCGTACTCATCGTGGATGACGAACCTCTCGCACGGGCGCGCCTCACGTCGCTGCTCGGCGATTGCCATGACGTGGAGGTCGTGGGCAGCGTGGCCGACGGCGAAGCCGCGCTTGAGGCGCTGGGCCGTTTGCAACCAGACGTCTTGCTGTTGGACATCAACATGCCGGGCATGAGCGGCACCGCGCTCGCTCAGCGGCTGGCCGGCAGTAAACGACCGCTAGTGGTGTTCTGTACAGCCTATGAGGGCCACGCGCTACAGGCTTTCGAACTGGGCGCCGTGGACTATCTGCTGAAGCCGGTTCGCCTGGAGCGCCTCAACGAAGCGCTGCAGCGCGCGCGCCAACGCCTGCAGCACACGCCGCGAGACAGCGGCAACTACCTGCACGGCCGGTTGCGCGGGGAACAGGTGCGCGTGGCGCTGGATGACGTGATCAGCCTGCTGGCGGACGAGAAGTACGTGGTGGTCCAGCATCGAGGTGGCCAGCTGCTGCTCGAGGATTCGCTGCGCCAGCTCGAAGAAGCCTATCCCGAGACGCTGATCCGTCTGCACCGCAACTGCCTGGTGCCCGCCCAGCGCCTGATCGGCCTGAAGACGCTTGCCGACGGCCGCGTGCTCGCGCGACTCGGGGGCACAGAATTGATGCCGGAAGTAAGCCGGCGCAATCTGCCGGCGCTGCGCAAGCTGCTGCGCATGGGCTGATCCGACTGTCGAGTGATGCGGCGACGCAAAGGCGTCCACCGCATCATCCGCGACCATCAACGCGCGGCCAGTTCCCTCATGGCAGCACCATCGCCCTGCGCGGCATAGCCGATCAGCTGCTTGACCAATGCACGCTCGCTCGAGGTCCAATGCAGTGTGGTACGCAAGGTGGCGTTGTCGGTGCCGAAGCGCACCGGATCGCTCATCGCGGCGGCGCGGTACCAGGCCAAAGCGACATCCTGCTGGCCCGACGCCGTGTAGGTCAGCGCCATGGCCATCGGCACCCATTGCGGGCGCTGTCCCGGACGCAGCGAGAGATTGCGCTGGAACGCTTCCATGGCACAGGCGGGATCGCCCAGATTGATCATGCTCCAACCATAGGCCCAGAGCAGCCGACGATCGTTCGGCTTGATGCGCAAGGCGCGATGGAAATTGAGCTGTGCCGCGTCGGCGCGATGCGTGCTCGCCGCCAGCCAGCCTTCGTCGGTCAGCTTACGCACCGGTGAGATCTGCGGAAACGTGCCGGTATAACTCGATTGATTGAACGCCGGGGCTTCTGGCAGCCCGCGGGCCGTTACGTCCGGGTCGGTATAAGGGCGCCCGTCCGGCATCAGCACGGGCAACGTCGTAACGGTCATACCGGCATGTGCCGCGAGCGCGGCGCAGCCCGACATGGCAAAAACAATCGTGCAAACCATCCTGCGCATCTTCATGACAACACTCCTTGCTGTCCCCATCCCGATATCAGCATAGTCGCTGCTGCGACCGCATACCTAATGCAGCCGCGACAATAATTACGCCACAATGTGGTCCCCGACGAAGCCGCACGCAACACGCCACGAGACTGCCATGACACCGACTACGCTGCGCATTGCCACCCGCAAGAGCGCGCTCGCCCTTTGGCAGGCCGAACACGTTGCCGCGGAACTGCGGGTCGCCCATCCAGGCTTGATCGTGGAGCTGGTGCCGCTATCGACACGCGGCGACGAAATCCTCGACAAGCCACTGGCCACTATCGGCGGCAAGGGTCTGTTCCTGAAGGAGCTGGAAGTGGCCATGCTGGAAGGCCGCGCCGACTTGGCCGTGCATTCGCTCAAGGATGTGCCCGCCGAACTGGAACCAGGCTTCACCTTGCCGGCCATCCTGCCGCGCGCCGATGCGGCCGATGCGTTCGTGAGCAACGACTACGCCGATCTGGCCGCGCTGCCGTTGGGTGCACGCGTGGGCACGTCGTCCTTGCGACGACAGGCGCAGCTGCGCGCCGTTCGACCCGACCTGACGCTGCTCGACCTGCGCGGCAACGTGGGTACGCGCCTCTCCAAGCTCGATGCAGGTCACTACGACGCGATCCTGCTCGCTTGCGCGGGGTTGGAACGCCTGGGGTTAGCCTCCCGTATTCGCAGTCGACTCACCGCACCGGATTGGCTACCGGCTCCCGGTCAGGCGGCCATCGCCGTCGAAGCCCGCTCGGACCAACCCGAGGTACTCGCGTTGCTGCGCGCGCTGGACGATGCGCAGACGCGATTGGCGGTTACCGCCGAGCGTGTCATGAACCAGGCCCTTGGCGGCAGCTGCACCGTGCCGGTGGGTGCATGGTGCACCGTCACGGAGCACGGCTTGCATCTGCGCGGCATGGTGGGCGATGTCAGCAGTGGCCGACTGCTGCAAGCGCAGGCCGACGCGGAAGGCGATCAGGCAGAAGCCTTGGGCAAGCGCGTAGCCCAGGCCTTGTACGACCTGGGCGCAGGCCCCTTGCTCGGCCGCTGAGGCAATAGGCAAGGGGAGAGCGGCGCACGCCACTCATCCCCTGGCCCGCACATCTCAGAAGTTGTAGAGCAGGTTCGTGGTTACCAGCGAATCGGTGCTCTGCGTACCGGGCTGGACGTCGCTGTTGTAGCGAACCTGGTAGCCGAGCTTGAGCGCCACCTTGCGCGTCATGCTGACCGACAGCCCGATGTCGTTCTGGTAGTACTTGTTGTCCGAGCCCGCTTCGATCAGCAGCGTGTCTTCCAGCGCCGTGTTGTCGGTAAGGCGGTACTTGTAGTTGACCAGACCTCGGCCGACCGCTTCGCTCACGGTGTCCTGGTGAACCTTCACCGTCGCCGTGGTGCCATCAGGCTGGGTCACCGACTCGCTGACGTCGGCGGGGCGGTAACGCTTGTAACCGGGACCGACTTCGAAGGACAGCTCGGTGCGGTCGGTCTTCAGTGCGATATAGCCGTAGCCCACCGAGACGATGCCCTGCCACAGGTTGGCGCCGAAATCGTCGTGCTCATAGCGAAGAGCCGTGACGACGTAGCTGCGCGGATCGAGCTTGTAACCCACCGAGGCGCCCGTGTCGTAGCGGTTGGCTGTGGTGGTCAGGCGGTCGACGGTATTGCCCTGCTGGTCCTGCACCTGCACTTCGCCCTTGGAACGCAGGCCGTTGAGGAAGAAGTTGTTCTTCCACAGGTCGTTTTCCTGATTCAGGCCGAGCTTGGCGTTGATGTTTTCCGAGCGGGAGTTGCCGTAGGAGGATGCGAAACCGAATTCGCCCGAACCCGTCCATCCGCCGTTGTTGGCCGGATTGCCATTGGTGGCCGGATTAGATGACGTGTCGTCGGCCTGAGCGCCAAAACTGACCAGCGCCGCGAGCAGGGCGCCCGCCATCAGGGTCTTGTTCATTACAATTGTTCCTTTTTCGTTAAAAGCAGTAACAGCCCGCCACCTTAGCGGGACGGATTGAACTGCTTGTGAACCGGGGATGTGGGTGTTCAGCGCTGGCGCGCGACAGTCCCGTCAGAACTGTCTGGCAAGGCTGCCAGGGCCTCATCATACAAACTAAGCTCGGTTGCCATACCCACCGTGCAGCTGACCGCCGCCAGCGCGGCCAACGCCAGCCAGCCCTGATCGAAGCTCATCAGCAGCAGTGCCACGCAGGGCACGGCATAAACCAGCAGGGCGGCGAGGAAGCGCCCCGGCTGCAGTTCGAGGCGCCCCCGTGGGGTCTGGGCCCGTTGTAGCGCCGCCTGCCAACGCAGGCTTTCCACCAGGCCACGCAGCAGCGCCAGCACCAGCAGGCCGACGATCCAGGCCATGGGATGCAAGCCAGCCGTGTCGGTATCCTGACCGGCAGCGCACAGCCAAAGCCATAGCCCGCCGCCGTAAGTGGCAGATACCACGCGGCTCAGCGGCAATTGGGTGGCAAGGTGATGATCGATACCCGGTGCCTGCCGACGGGCATCGGCGTAGGCCGCAATGATCAGGCTGCACAGGCTGCACAACGCCATGGCCGCCCCCGAGAGACGGGTGGCCCAGAATGTATTGTCCCCGCGAGCCAGTCCAGCCACGGCAAGCACGGGCAGGCCGCAGGCCAGCGCGATCAAGGCATCACGTGTGGGCCTTGAGCCCTTTTCGATGATCCAGCCATGCCAGTGCGGCATCCAGCGTGACTGGGCACAGGCCGCCATCACACCCAGCGCGATCAGTAATACGCCCAGCGCAATCGGCACGAGGACATCACCGCGTCCATCCGGATAGACCCCCACGGCCAGCGCCAGCCCCAACACCATCCACAAACCGAACCCATCGAAGCCGGCGACATGAAGCAGCGTGGCCGGCAATGGACGTGGCCGCGCCCGCAAGGGAGCGTGTCCGTAGTCCGTTGTGTCGGTCTGTTGAGGGGATTGTCGCGGCTTCATGAGCGTGGTGTCTTTTATACGTGAAGGGTAGATCACGCGCGCGTGACTGTGGCGTGGTCTTACTGAATTTCATCGTCAAGTGGACTTGCGGCTGCCGCCAACCGTGCGCATGCTACGCGGAGGCAGCCGTCGAAAGTCATTTCATGGATCGTTACGAGCGCATTCTCACCCTGCACCGACTGCTCAAGTCGGCGCATTACCCTGTGCCTCTGCCTCGTCTGATGGACGAACTGGAGTGCTCGCGAGCGACGCTTTACCGCGACGTTGCATTTCTGCGCGACGCGCTTGGCGCGCCGATCGAGAGCGCAGGCGGTGAACACGCTGCGTTCCGCTACGCAGTGGGCGAAGGCGAGCGTTTCGAGTTGCCGGGCCTGTGGCTGACATCCGATGAACTGGCGGCGTTGCTGGCCCTCAACGAACTGATCGGCCGCAGCGGACCCGGCGTGCTCGCCGGCGCGCTCGCGCCGTTCAAGGCGCGCATCGAACACTTGCTGTCCGACCAGGGCACCGGCAAGACTCTGCCGATCGAACGCATCCGTGTCATTGCCTGGGGTGAGCGCAAGCTCGACCAACAGGTGTTCCGCGTGGTGGCTGGCTCGGTGCTCGAGCGCAAGCAGCTGCGTTTCCGCTATCGGGCGCGCACCACCAATTCGGATAGTCATCGCCGCGTATCGCCGCAACGCCTGACGCACTATCGCGACAACTGGTACCTCGATGTGTGGGACCACGACCGCGAAGCGCTGCGCAGCTTTGCGGTGGATCGCATCGCCGAGCCGCAGGCGCTTGAAGAGGCTGCGCGCGACGTACCCGAGCAGGAACTCAACGACGCGCTGGCGTCGAGCTACGGCATCTTCGCGGGCAAGCCCAAGGCATGGGCCACGCTGCGCTTCTCGCAGCACGCCGCGCGCTGGGTGGCGGACGAGCACTGGCACTCGCAGCAGAAGGGCGAGTGGCTGCCGGATGGCCGCTACGAGCTGCAGGTGCCTTATTCCAATTCCAAGGAACTGCTGATGGACGTACTCAAGTACGGACCAGACGCGGAAGTCGTGGCGCCGTTGTCGCTGCGCGAGGAAATGAAGATCCAGCTGCAACTGGCGCTGGGTGGTTATCAGGGCGAGAAGTGAGTAAATAGGCGTACGGCTCGGGAGAAAGCGTTGAAGCGCTCTCTCGCAGCTCACTCCTTTCCACTCGTTTCTCGCCATATCACTCATGAGCACCACTGAGATCGCCGATCCCTCGACGCTTCCGGCCGACGCTGTCGCCACCAGAAAACCGACCGTCGCGCTCGCGCTTGGTTCCGGAGGCGCAAAAGGTTTGGCGCATATCGGCGCCATTGAGGAGATCGAAGCGCACGGTTACCAGATCGTCGCCATTGCGGGCACGTCCATGGGCGCGCTTATTGGCGGCGTCTATGCCATGGGCAAGCTGGGCATCTACCGCGACTGGGTTTGCTCGCTGGCCAAGATGGACGTGCTCAAGCTGGTCGATTGGACGCTATCCGGCGGCGGCCTCATCAAAGGTGAACGCATCATCGAGACGATGCGTGGCCTGATTGGCGACGCTGCCATCGAAGATCTGCCGCTGGCCTATACCGCCGTGGCGACCGATCTGGATCGCGAACGCGAAGTTTGGCTCACGCGCGGTTCGCTGTTCGATGCGATCCGTGCCTCCATCGCCATTCCCACCGTCTTCCGCCCGCAGGTACTGTCGGAGCGTCGGCTGATCGACGGCGGCCTGCTTAATCCCGTGCCGGTCACGCCATTGATCCGCGAACCAGCGGACTACCTGTTTGCGGTGAGCATGGACGGCCCACCCGACGCAGGCGCACCCGACGAAGTGGCCGCCACGCCAACGGCAGACAACGACAGCTATCGCTCGCGCATCGGCGGGTTCATCGGCAAGCTGATGCCGCACGGCACTGACAAGCCGCGCGAGCCGGGCATGCTGGAACTGCTCATGCAGTCGATGGACCTGATGCAGGCCAATCTTTCACGCCTGCGCCTGGCAGCCTACGAGCCGGACCTGCTGATCCGCATGCCACGCAACGTCGCCACGGTTTACGAGTTCTACCGCGCCACGGAGCTGATCGAGTTGGGTCGTAAGCAGGCCCGTGAAGCCCTGGCTAACTGGCGACCTGCGCACGCTGGCCAGTTCACTGGCCGACCGTAACGCATCAGTACGCGTGTTCCTTTAGCAAGACATCGAGATAGCACTTCAGCGCCACGGCGTTGTTGTGTTCCTCGTCGTGCGCGCCAAACAACAACGTCACCCGGTGACGCGCTGCCTGCGTGAGCAATGGCCGCCAGTACTCGGCAACCGCATCAAGCTCCGACGCATAACGGTGGCGGAAAGTGTCCCAGCGCGCGGGATCGTGGCCAAACCATTTGCGCAGGGCGGTGGAGGGCGCCAGCTCTTTGCTCCATGCATCGAGCGCCGCATCGTCCTTCTTCAGGCCTCGCGGCCACAAGCGATCCACCAGGACCCGATAACCGTCGCTCTTGGCGGGCGGTTCATAGATGCGCTTAACAGCGATGCTCATGGGCGGGCGGCCTCCCGAAGCAAGAATCATCAGCATACGCCGATGAAACGCTTGTCGAAGGCCGCTTGTTCATAGAAGCGCGTCTAGCGCACTTCAGCAGAGAGTGAAACTCAGATCTCTTCGACCTGGGTCACCTTGCCACGGCGCATCAACCACGCCACGCCACGCAGATCGGCAATACCCACCCACAGGCGGTCGAGCATGCCGTACTTGGACGTGCCCGCCGTACGCGGGCGATGACCCACCGGCACGCTGTTGCTTTGGAAACCCGCGCGTTTCACCAGCGCCGGCAGATAGCGGTGCATGTGATCGAAGTAGGGCAGGCGCATGAACACATCACGATCGAACAGCTTGAGACCGCAGCCGGTGTCGGGCGTGGAATCCTTGAGCATGCGCGAACGCACGGCGTTAGCGATCTTCGAGGAGATGCGCTTGTTGAAACTGTCGCGACGCGTGGTGCGCCAGCCGGCGAACAGGCGAACATCCGGCGTGCTCTTATCGCGCTGGGCAAGCAGCTTGGGGATGTCGGCGGGATCGTTCTGCCCATCACCATCGAGCGTGGCGATCCACGGCGAACGCGCGGCACGCACACCGTTCCACACGGCCGTGCTCTGGCCACTGCGGGTCAGGTGGCGAACGATGCGCAGCTCGGGATACTTCGACTTTTCCGCCGCCAGCACGGCCACGCTGTCATCGCTGGAGTCGTCGTCCACGTACACGACCTCGAAATCGACCTTGCCACGCAGGGCGGCGGCGATCTCGGCAAGCAGCGGCGGGATGTTGTCGCGCTCGTTGAATACAGGCACGACGACGGACAGTTGGGGCATGGGGAGGGCCTTGTCTTGAACGGGGGGGCGCGAGGCGCCAGGGCGTTATTCTAGTGGGTGGAGGGCTTGGCGTCAGGGGCGGGGGATGGCGACGGTGTCGCGGCGGGGATCGCGAACGTTGGGGTGGCTGTCTTTTTCCCGCTCTCGAGGCGTTGGCGAGCGCGCTGGTCCTTGCTCCCTCTCCCCTCCGGGGAGAGTGTCGGGGTGAGGGGTGGGTGCTCGCCTTACCGTTTCGATGAAACCGTCACCCCGGCGCAGGCCGGGGTCCAGTTTCTGTAGTGGCCGGAGGTCACCTCAGGCGTTACGGCGATCTGGCCGCTTACGCAGCGGGCGTTTCGATCGTCTGCCGACGCTCGAGTCACTTTTCTTTTGCTGGCCCAAAAGATCCCACGGGGACTAGCTTCGCGTCGAAAGTAACCCAAAGAAAATGGCCATAAGGCCAACGCCCGCAGCATGACCTTGGAATAAGCCCGATCGGCTGAGGAATCGTGTGGCTTGGCAACCTCCACCTCGACACAGCGGGTACGCCGGAGCGCTTCGCAACGCGCCGATGCGGAGAGGACTTAAAGCAGGCCGCGCTACGCTTCCCGATCGCTGAGGCTAGGGAAGGAGGACGCTACGCTTCCCGACCGGTGGGAAGAACTCGCTACCTAACGGCATCGCTTTTCTCTTCCGTCTTGGCTTTGTGCACTTAGAGCAGAAGCAACGCGACCCGCCGCGATGCGATGTGCAGCGCAGCTGCACGAGCCGTGAGCTTGATGCTTTTGATCTTCCGGGCCCCGTATGAGGCGGCGGGCGGGTGGAGATAAGGCCCGCAGGGGTGGCTGGCATGGATGCCAGTCACTTTTCGCCGGGGCAGGATGCCCCGTCGAAAAGCCCGGAACCCGACCGCGTACCTATCGGGCTTCTGCCCGATAGGCGCCGATTCCGGGGGGCCCTTTCTTTGGGTTACTTTTCTTTGGGCAAGCAAAGAAAAGTGACCCGGCCTCCGGCAGGAGGTCGGAACGCCCGCTGCGTAAGCGGCCAAGTCGCCGCCACGCGACAATCAAACACCGAGGCTCTGGACCCCGGCCTGCGCCGGGGTGACGGTTTCATCGAAACCATAAGGCGAGCACCCGACCTTTACCCCCTTCTCAGGGCTCATCCCAACCCTCTCCCCGCAGGGGAGAGGGAGCAGACTCGCGGCCCCAGATTCGCGGCCGCGACCAAGCAACCAACAGAAAACTCGCCTCAGCGAATCTTCCCCAAAATCCCATCCAGCTCATCATTGCTGTGATAGTGAATCACCAACTTCCCCTTGCCCCCACGCCCCTGCGCCAGTTCCACGCGGGTAGCAAAACGCTCACCCAACTCGCGCTCCAGAGCGTCAACATTGGGATCGCGCGAAGGCGCGCTCTTGGCCTTCCCCTTCGGCGCAGTCTGCGCACGGCGCGCATGCTCTTCCAGTTCGCGCACGCTCCAACCATGGCGGGAAGCTTCCAGCGCCAGGCCTTCAGCCATGCTCTCAGGCAGCGTAATCAGGCAGCGGGCATGGCCCATCTCCAGCTTGCCTTCGTCGAGCAGGCGCTTGATGGAGACCGGCAGCTCGGTGAGACGTAGCAGGTTGGACACAGCTGCGCGCGAGCGGCCCACGGCGTCGGCGGCCTGCTGGTGGGTAAGGTCGAAATCGTCGATCAGACGCTTGAGCGCGTCGGCTTCTTCCAGCGGAGTAAGGTCCTGGCGCTGGATGTTTTCGATCAACGCCATGGCCGGCACGGCCACTTCCGGCACGTCCTTCACCAGCGCGGGAAGTTCGGACAGCTGCGCACGCTGTGCCGCGCGCCAACGGCGTTCGCCGGCGATCAGCTCGAACTGGTTCTTGCCGATCTCACGCACCACCACCGGCTGGATGAGACCCTGCGCGCGGATGGAGGCTGCCAGTTCATCCAGCGCTTCGTCGTTCCAATGGCGGCGCGGCTGGTATTTGCCCGGCTGGATATGGTGGATGGGCAGAGTGCGCAGTTCACCTTCCTGCTCCAATACCGAGGGCTTGCCGGGTTCGTCGTTGCCGCTCAGCAGCACATCGAGCCCACGTCCCAGGCCCCGTTTTTTCGCAGCGGACATGCTTACTCCTGATGGATATCGACGACGTCGTCGAGCGTCTCGTCTGAATCGGCGTGCAGCATCGGCGTGACCACGTCATGGGCCTGATCCTGCGCCGCAGCGTTCAGGCCGCGCTCGCGACGGATCATCTCGCCCGCCAGCCCGATGTACGCGATGGCGCCACGCGAGCTACGGTCGTACAGATGAATCGGCTGGCCGTGGCTGGGTGCCTCGGCGAGGCGCACGTTGCGCGGGATGATGGAGCGCAGCACTTTGTCGCCGAAGTGCGAGGTGAGCTGTGCGGACACTTCGTTGCCGAGGTTGTTGCGCACGTCGTACATGGTGCGCAGCAGGCCTTCGATCTCCAGATGCGGATTGAGGCGATGGCGCACGGCCTTCACCGTGTCGAGCAGGCTGGAGAGGCCTTCCAGCGCGAAGTATTCGCACTGCACCGGAATCAGCAAACCATTCGCCGCTGCCAGCGCGTTGAGCGTGAGCAGGTGCAGCGACGGCGGGCAGTCGATGAGGATGATGTCGTAGCGATCGGAAACTTTCGCCAGCGCGTCCTTCAGACGGCTCTCGCGCGCGATCTCGTCCATCAGCTTGAGCTCGGCGGCGGTGAGATCACCATTGCCGGGCAGCAGGTCGTACAACGCCTCGGTCTTGACGATGGCTTTGTCGATCGGCGCCTCGTCCAGCAGCACTTCGCAACCGTTGGGCTTGGCCTCGCGCTTGTCCACGCCGGACGCCATGGTTGCGTTGCCCTGCGGATCGAGATCGACAAGCAGCACCTTGCGCTTGGCGGCGGCCAGCGCGGCAGCGAGATTGACAGCGGTGGTGGTTTTGCCGACGCCGCCCTTCTGGTTGGCGACAGCGATGATGCGGGCCATGTGTCGTCGAGACCGTGAACGAGTGAAAGGGGGCTAGATTAGCAGCCTGATTCGCCGGCTGCCCGGCTTGGGAGGCTCTGACCTATTCCGCGATGGCGTCACCGGTTCTGTCTGGCCGCAGATGGGTGGTGCGGCGATGAAGGCAGGCTGGCCGCCTGTCGAATCGGCGCGGCGCACAGCTGCGGCCAGACAGAATCGGCCCTTCGGGTGATCCCTAGAGAGCGTGCCGCCATCGCGGAATAGGTCAGAGCCTCCCCAAGACCACGAGATGGCGCTCGCCACCTACGTCCGGGACGTTGAGCGTATGGATCGCCCGCACCTCGAATCCGGCGGGAACACCGGGCAGTTCTTCGTCCGGATGCTTGCCCTTCATGGCCAGCCAGATGCCGTCCTTGGTCAAAAGGTGACCACCCCAGGCCAACATGTCCTCGAGGCTGGCAAAGGCGCGCGCGGTGATGCAGTCGAATTGGCCTTCCACCTCTTCCACGCGCGATTGCACGGCACGCACGTTCTCAAGTTTGAGTGAGCGGATGGCCTCGCGCAGAAAGCGGACCTTCTTGCCGTTGGAGTCGACCAGCAAGACCTGACGCTCCGGCGCCGCGATAGCCAGCGGAATACCCGGCAGCCCGGGGCCGGTGCCAAGGTCGGCGAGCGTCTGGCCCTGTACATAGGGCAGGACGGCCAGCGAATCGACCAGATGGCGGCTCACCATTTCGCCCGGATCACGGATGGCGGTGAGGTTGTAAGTGGCGTTCCAGCGCGCGAGCAACGCCTGGTAGTCCAGCAGCCGCTCCACCGCACCGGCCGGCAACGACACACCAAGCGCAGCGATGCCGCGTTCCAGCCGGGTTTGCAGGTCGTTGCGGGATGTCATCGGGGAAACGCCTTGATGAAACGGGGTCGCAAGTATCCGGGTGTGCCGCCCCAGACGCCAGCTGGAAGGCCTTCGCGCCACCAAGGCCAAAGAAAAAGCCCGCCGAAGCGGGCTTCAAGGGTCTCCCCTAGGGCGGGTGCTCTAAGGCCACCTTCGCCACGGCCTGTCCGGCAGCACTCCGGATCAGGCGAATTCGAGCTCCACACGCGTAACCATCATGCCGCGCTCGCGCAGGGCGCCATTCATGCTCTGCTTGAGGCGTGAACCCAGGTCGCGGCGATCGGCCTGGAACGCTTCCGGTTCGTCGCGCAGCGCAGCCAGGGCGCCACCACGGATCAGCTGGTCGGCCTGGTCGATCACGGCATCGGCACGCTCAGGTTCCAACACCTGCCAGTACACCGTGCCACGCACGTCATGCGCGTTAGGCAGCAACTCTTCAAAACGCAGCACCTGGCCGCTGAGGTTGATGCGGTGTTCCACGCGATCGATCAGCGGGAGGGTCATGTGGGTACCCGACTGCAACAGGCGGTAAGGCTTGCCTCGGCGATAGAGGCTATGCACCTGGTCGGCCGGCACGCGCCTGATCGCGATGGCGAACGTCGCGATCAGGGCCAGGACAACGAGAGTAATCAGGGCATTCATAATAATGAATACAACGAGTTATGTGTGTTTTCTTCGCAAAGAGCTGTAAGTAGATAGTACAGCCGGTTGCACCCCTTTAGATTAATCTAAATTTAACGACAGTCTAAGGTTGTTTTACAACCAGTCATCTGGCCTAACTCGCTGATTTTGTGAACCCGGCGGCAGGCACGGATGGAGATGCATCGATCTTGCCATCCGTGCCGCCACCGCCAGATTCCCCCTACTACGGTGGGGTTAACGGCGGGAGCAGCGGCGCCTTGAGCGGCAGGGCGGGCACGTTCCAAACAAAACCCCGCCATGCCGGCACCTGAAACATCCAGGTACGGCACGCGGGGTTGAGGGCACGCCAGGGCAGCCCGGAGGGCTGCCTTTCGAGGCTCAGAATTTGCCGGCACGGAAGTCGGCAATTGCCTGATGAATCTCTTCTGGCGTGTTCATCACGAACGGCCCGTAGCGGGTCACCGGCTCGTTGAGCGGATGGCCTGCCACCAACAGCACGCGCGCGGCGGTATCGCGACCGGCAATGCGCAGGTCGCCGCTACGTGAAAGCACGGCCAGTTCGCTGCGAGCCAAAGGCTCACCGGCGACTTCCGCATCCTTGCCATCAAACACATAGGCAAAGCCTGCGTGTCCTTCAGGCAGCGGAATCGTTACCGACGCACCCGGCTGCACGGCGATGTCCATGTAGATGGGCTGCGTAACGATCTCGGCTACCGGACCGGTCACGCCACCGAACTCACCGGCGATCACCTTCACTTCCACACCTTCCGCAGGACGCGCGACCGGAATGCGCTCCGGACCGATGTCCTGATAACGCGGCGCGATCATCTTGTCCTTGGACGGCAGGTTGACCCACAGCTGGAAGCCCCACATCAGGCCGTCTTCCTGCTCGGGCATTTCCGAATGCAGGATGCCGCGGCCAGCGGTCATCCACTGCACGCTGCCCGGCACCAGATCACCACTGTTGCCGTGGTTGTCGTGGTGCTTCATGTGGCCCGCGAGCATGTAAGTCACGGTTTCAAAGCCGCGATGCGGATGCTCGGGAAAACCGGCGATGTAATCGCCTGCCTGGTCGGAACGGAACTCGTCCAGCAACAGGAACGGGTCAAGCATATCCAGGCCGGGCTGGCCGATGACACGCTTGAGCTTCACACCCGCGCCATCGGACGTATCGACGCCGCGCATGCGGCGGAGAATGCTGCGTTCGGTCATGTTGGTCTCCAAGAGATTGGACTGCCCACCATGATGGCGCTGCGCTGCCTTGTGCCCAAGATGCGCAGATGGAACGGATTGTTTCTCTATAGAAAGGGCTGGCCCGTGGGCCAACGCCCTTCTCCGTCAGTGCACCCAATGCCCGCTGCGCTGGCGTGGCGGCGACGCCTGCTCGTTCTTGTCTTCGGCAGGACGCACAGCGGCTTCGATTTCCGCCTCGGTCACTGGGTGTTCGTTCCAGTACTGGTTCACCGCGTTGAGAACGCCGGGCACCTGCGTCAGGCACTCGTCGTATTCGTCGTCGCTCAGCTTTTCGAACTCGGCATCCGCACTGAGGATGCCCTCGTCCACGGCCAGCGCCATCACCGGTCCCAGCATCTCCATGAGCTGCGGATCGTCTGCCAGACGCTTTTCCCACAGACCCGCACGCAGATCGATGCCGCGACTGAAACCTTCGCACCAGCCTGCCGCTGACAGCACCGGGCCCGTTTCGGTATCCACTTCGCCGAGGATCGGTTCATAGGCGTCAACGTCGAGTTCGGCGCCGATCGAGTCATTGAGCTTGGCCAGCAAGGCCAGCACGCGGTTGCCTTCGGTTTCGTCGCTGAAGGGCTCGTGCAGCACCTCAGGCAGCCACTCCTCAGGCAGTACCTGCGTAGGGCCCACCGTCAACGCGGAGAGCAGCCCGTGCACGCCATCGAGCAGGAGGTCGCCCTCGCCCACATGGCCGCGCAAGTATTGGTCCAGTTCCTCGAGTTCTGCATCGCCTAGAGAAGTGGGCCATTCGGTCTTGGGTGTATTCATCAGCTGCCTGTTGTGCGGTGTTGCTTTACTTCTTAGATATCCAGATCAACTGTTACCGGCGTGTGATCGGAAGGACGTTCCCAGGTTCGCGGGGTGCGATCAATGCCGGCCGCTGTTGCCGCGGATTTCAGGGCGTCGCTGACCAGGATCAGGTCGATGCGCAAACCCATGTTGCGCCGGAACGCACCCTGACGGTAGTCCCACCAGCTGTAGTGTTCACCGGCCGGCTCGAACAGGCGGAAGCTGTCGTGCAGGCCAAGATCGGTGATGCGCTTGAGCGCCTCGCGCTCCGGCGGTGAACACAGGATGTCTTCGCCCCACGCTGCCGGGTCGTGCACGTCACGGTCATCCGGCGCGATGTTGAAATCACCCAGCACCACCAGGTTGGGATGGCGCTCGATCTCACGTGCCAGGAACTCGTGCATCTTCGCCAGCCAGTCGAGCTTGTACGCGTACTTCTCATCGCCCACGGCTTTGCCGTTGACCACGTAGAGATCGACTACGCGCACGCCACCGATAGTGGCCGCCAGGATACGCCGCTGCGGATCGTCCAGATTCGGAATGTCGGTGACGACATCCTCGAATTCGCCATGTACGTCCGCACGCGCCAGCAGCGCGACGCCGTTGTAGGTCTTCTGGCCGGAGAACACGGCGCGATAACCGGCGGCTGCCAGCTCATCCACCGGGAACTTGGCGTCCTCCAGCTTGGTTTCCTGTAACGCAACGATGTCGGGCTGCGCATCGGCCAGCCACTGGGTGAGGTGCGGTATGCGCACCTTCAACGAATTCACGTTCCACGAAGCGATTTTCATGGGCCTATTGTAGGCGATGAACGGGAGGAGGCTTCAGCCGTCGATGGGATGCCGTCCAATCCCGTGAAAACCAACGGTTTTGGCAGGACAGGCAGCGGCTGTGTGCACGGGACGTTCCCATCAGGTGGCACGGCACCCTTGTAGCCCACCTTCACCGGCGAGCCGTGCGCGCAACGGTCCGCGACCTGCTTCGAAAGCGCCAGCATGTCGGCGGTAGCGAAGGGTTGGCCAAGCAGAGCGTCAACGGTGTTGCCCGCCTGCAGCACGTGGCAGGTGGATAGCGACTTGTCGATCAGGAAACCATCCGGTTGGGTCCAGAAACTGACATTGCCGTCGCAATCCACTCGCATCAGATGCGACATGAGCGCGCCCGCGTAACGCTGGCTGTTCTCTGCATCGAGCTTCGACGCCGGCTCGACCCTGACGCCGAGCTGGTGGAACGCCGCCTGCATGCTATCGGCGTAAGCATCAGGCGCCTGGATGGCGTGCACGAGTTCGTCGCGCAGTGCGGCATCCGTGCCCGGTGGGATCAGGTCTGTCCATGCAAAGTCGGGCAAGGACTTGCCACGACGCTGCTCGGTGAGCTTTGCCCACAGGTCGAAATAACCGGCGACCGGATCCTGCGGGTTGGCCGCCAGCGCCAACGCCAGCATCAGCGGCGCGCCGCAGTTGTACGGCAGGCCGCCGGGCGCACGTTTCTCCAGGGCGGAGGCTACCGATTGAGCCCGATGGATATCGAACAGGCAGACGTTGTACATGCTGCCCACGCGAGGCAACCATTGTGCCGAGGTCTGGTTCGACAGCGACGCCGTGGCCATCACGCGCGCAAGTTCCGCGCCGCCTTCCTTCGCCAGCAGGGCCTCGCCTTCCGGTGAACCGAGCGCCGGCGCGCTGTTCCACGTATGGAAAAGTTCGTGGGCGACAAAGCCGGTGAGGCGCTGCCAGTCGGCCTCTTCCAGCGAATCCCAGCCTTGGCCCATCAGCCCCAGCGTGATCGAAGATGGCAGGTGGTCGCCATGGAAACTACGCACGCCCTGTTCGTCCGGCTGCATGAAAAGGAACAACGTGGGCGTCTTCGCTGGCCCCAAGTGCTGGACGTAAAAATCCATCAGTCGCGGCACATCACTGGCCACGCGCTCGCGAATAGTGGAGGGCGTGCCCTTGTCGATGGCGAGCAGCAAATCGCCATGCCGCTCCACGTAGGGCGTACCGAAGGCCACATAGCCCAAGGGCGAGGTGTCGCGCAGATCCAATGGCTGTGTGCTGGCTTCGCTGAAACCGATCACTTGCTGCCCATGGGCCGGAACGTAGCGCTGGCAGAGCTTCTGCGTACTGTCCTTGGGCGGCAGGAACTGTTGCGTGTCAATCGCCACCGTGCCATCGGCGAAGCGCAGGAACGGCGCATACGCGCGATCCTGCCGCTCGGGCGTGCGCGAGGCATCCATGCGAACGTGCAGGACGCGATGACCCGGGTTAGCGACGATCGCCTCGTCTTCGATCTGTGCCGAACCGTCGGGCGACTGCCACAACGCCTTGCGGCTATAGGGTGCCAAGGGCTGCAGCGCGATGCGCTTGACCGATGCCGGCGGGCGGAAGCTGACGTCGATCGCGTGATGTGCGTCATCGACGCTCACGTCGATGGCGACGCAATCCGCAGAGGCGGCCCATACGGGTGCCGAGAACACGACGCCAAACACCAGCCACAACACACCAGCAACGGCCGTTTTCATGTGGACATCCTTGTGCCAGAGAAGGACGCGCCAGCCGCGTTGGCTGGCGCGGGTGGACGATCAAACGAGTCCGTGACTCTTGAGCAACGCTTCCGGCTCCGGCGCGCGACCACGGAAAGCGATGAAGCTTTCGATGGCGGGCCGGCTGGCACCGACCGACAAGACTTCCTTGCGGAAACGGTCACCCGTACCACGGTCGATCACGCCGTTTGCTTCGAACTCGCCAAAAGCGTCGGCGCTGAGCAGCTCGGCCCACAGATAGCTGTAGTAACCCGCCGCGTAGCCGCCCGCAAAGATGTGCGAGAACGCGTGCGGGAAGCGCTGCCACGCCGGCGGATGCAGCACGGCGACGTCGTGGCGCACTTCTTCCAGCACTTCCATGGTGCGTGCGCCCTTGGCCGGGTCGTATTCCAGGTGCAGCAGGAAGTCGAACATGCCGAATTCCAGCTGGCGCACCAGGAACAGGCCAGCGTGAAAATGGCGCGCTGCCAGCATGCGCTGGAACAACTCGTCCGGCAGGCGTTCGCCGGTTTCGTAGTGACGCGCGAACAGGTCGAGCGCTTCGCGATTCCAGCCGAAGTTCTCCATGAACTGGCTGGGCAGTTCCACCGCATCCCACTCCACGCCGTCGATGCCGCCGATGGAAGGCAGGGCGATCTCGGTCAGCAAGTGGTGCAAACCGTGGCCAAATTCGTGGAAGAGGGTGAGCACGTCGTCGTGCGTGAGCAGCGCAGGGCGGCCTTCGGTCGGCGGCGCAAAGTTGCACGTGAGGAAGGCCACCGGCAGTTGCTCATGCTCGCCGTCGCGGAAGCGGGCGCGGCACACATCCATCCATGCGCCGCCACGTTTGCCGGTGCGTGCATAGAGATCGACGTAGGCGCCCGCGAACACGCGGCCATCGGCATCGCGCACGTCGTAATAGCGCACGTCCGGATGCCATACGTCGACGCCCTCGCGCACGCTGAGCGTGATGCCATAGAGCCGCTGGGTGAGGCCGAACAGGCCTTCGATGACGGCCGGCAACGGGAAGTAGGGCTTCAGCTGTTCCTCGTCGAGGTCGTACTCGCGTTGGCGCAGCTTCTCCGACGTGTAGCCGACATCCCAGGATTCGAGGTTGTCCAGCTTCAGCTCCGTAGTGGCGAACTCGCGCAAGTGGCTGAGCTCCTTGCGCGCCACCGGCTTGGCGCGATTGGCGAGATCCCGCAGGAACTCCATCACCTCGGCGGGCGAGCCGGCCATCTTGGTGGCGAGCGATTCTTCCGCCGCGTTGGCGAAACCGAGCAGCCGGGCAGCTTCGTGGCGCAAGGCCATGATGCGATCGATGCGTTCGCTGTTGTCGTACTTGCCGGCCTGGGGGCCCTGGTCGGAGGCACGCGTCTGGTACGCCCAGTACACGCGCTCGCGCAGGCCGCGGTTGTCAGCGTAGGTAAGTACGGCCTGCACACTCGGTTGCTTGAGCGTGACGAGGTAGCCGTCGAGGTTCTGCTCCTTGGCATACTGCCGCAACACGGCACGACCAGATTCGGGAATGCCGGCGAGGTCGCGCTCGTCGGTAATGTGCTCGTGCCACGCATCGGTGGCATCAAGCACGGCATTGGAGAACTCGGTGGAGAGGCGGCTCAGTTCCACACCAATTTCGCGATAGCGGGAACGTGCTGGCTCTTCCAGTGCGACGCCCGACAGGCGGAAGTCGCGCAACGCATGTTCCACCAGTGCGCGCTCGGCGCGCGGCAAGCCGACGAACTCCGGCGCGTCAGCCAGTGCCTGTACGGCCTGATACAACTCGCGGTTCTGGCCCACCTCGATGGCGTGGTCAGTGAGCTTTTCCTCGGCCGGTCCATACACCTCGCGCAGCGCCTCGCTGTCCGCCACTGCATGCAGATGGCCCACCGGCGCCCAGGCGCGCGCCAAGCGCTGCTCCAGACGCTCCTGGGTGAGCATGACGCTCGCGAAATCATGCGATGCACTGGGCTGGGTCAGTGCCTCGATACCCGCGCGGTAGTCGGCCAGCAGGGCATCGATGGCGGGAGTGACGTGCTCGGGGCGAATCTGCGAGAACGGCGGCAGGGTGTCGTCGGCCAGCAGCGGATTGGTCTGTTCCATGGTGTCTCCTGAATGCCCTGCCAGCGTGGCGACCCAATGGGTCGAAATCAAGCCGCCGTCACACCTGCCACGTCACGATTTGTCACAACACCAGCCTTACCATCCCGCGCCATGTCCAAGCCCGATTTTTCCGCCCTACTGCGTCGAAGTGACGTGTTCGGGCACCTCGGGGACGAGGCGCTGGCCGCACTGGTTCCTGAACTGCAATGGTTTTCCCTCCCCGGAGGTCGCACCCTGTTCAAGCAGGGCGATCCGGCGGACGCGCTTTACTTCGTGCTCAGCGGCAGCCTGGGCGTGTTTGCCGGTCCCACCGAGTGGGTACGCCTGGTAGCGGCGGGCGACAGCATCGGGGAGATCGGGCTGATCACCGGCGAGTCGCGCCACCATACGGCGAGGGCGTTGCGCGACAGCGAACTGCTACGACTGGACTTGGCCGCGTACGAGGCGCTGATCCAACGTCATCCCCAGGCCATGCTGGGTGTGGCGCGCGTCGCCATCGGCCGCCTGCAGGAGCGCATGCGAGGCGACGAAAGCCCCGGCATCGCACGCACCTTCGCTCTGCTGCCGGCCAGTGCCGACGTACCCGCCCGCTCGCTGGCCATGCAGCTGGCCATGGAGCTGGAGCACTGGGGCACCTGCGTGGTGATCGACGCCGAGCACGGAGCCGGACGGGGCAGCGATTGGTTTGCCGAGCGCGAAGCGCAGGCGCGCTTCGTCATCTATCTGGACAGCATGGGCGACAGCCTGTGGCGAGCGCGCTGCCTGCGGCAGGCCGACGTGTTGTTGTTGCCGACGCTCGCGGCGCAACCGTCGCGACCGTGGCCGGAAGCGATGCCGATGGATCCCTCGCGGGCCGGCCATCGCCCCCGTCACCTGATCCTGTTGCACCCCGGACGCCAACCGGCGCTGGGTGCAGCGAAGCGATGGCGCAGCGAGTTCAGTGGGGAGCTGCAGCATCACCATATCGGTGGCCGAACGGACATCGCGCGGCTGGCGCGCGTGATCAGCGGCAACGCTCGCGGACTCGTGCTGGCCGGCGGTGGCGCACGCGGCGTGGCACACCTGGGGGCGCTGCGTGCACTGTACGAAGCAGGCCACACATTTGACGCGGTGGGCGGCACGAGCATCGGCGCCATCATCGGCGCCAGCGTGGCGGCAGGATGGGAACTGGATACCACCATCGATACGCTGCGGCGCGCATTCGTGCAGGGCCGCCCTTTATCCGACTGGACGCTGCCCATCGTCGCGCTCACACGCGGCCGCCGCGCGGCGCTGATGCTGCGTCGCGCCTTCGGCGCACTCGACATCGAAGATCTGACGCTGCCGTTCTTCTGCGTATCCACCTGCCTTTCCGGCGACGGCATGAAGGTGCATCGCGACGGCCCGTTGTGGTTGTGGCTGCGCGCATCGAGCGCGATTCCTGGCGTACTGCCGCCCGTGCTGCACCACGGCCGCGTATTCGTCGACGGCGCACTGGTCGACAATCTGCCTACCGATGTGATGGCGGATGACGGTCTATCGCACATCACCGCCATCGATATCCGCGCAGAGATTTCCCTGCTCACTACTGCCGAGGAATTCGCCACGCCACCATGGTGGCAGTTGTTGCTGGGGCGGCAGGACATTCAGCGCCCCGGGCTGGTTTCCACCCTGGTGCGCGCCGCCATGGTCAACAGTGAGGGGCCGAGCGAGCATCGTCGCGAACGTGCCGATCTGTTGCTGACACCGCCACTGGAACACATCGGCATGCTCGACTGGAAGGACTGGGAGCGTGCGATAGAAGCGGGCTACCGCTACACCAAGAACGTGTTGGAGAGGCAGGGTTAACCGAACCGCACGGCGCGACCGGTAGCAGCGAGGTACCATAGGCGCATGGATCCTATACGCAAGTACAAGGGCATTTGGCCCACGCTGCACCAACGCGTCTATGTCGACCCCGCGTCTACCGTCATCGGAGCCGTCGAGCTGTTCGACGACGTATCCATCTGGCCGGGTGCGGTGTTGCGCGGCGACGTCAACTTCATCCGTATCGGCGCGCGCACCAGCGTGCAGGACGGCGCGGTCGTGCACGTCACGCACGATGGCCCGTATACACCCGGCGGCCAGCCAACCATCATCGGCGAAGGCGTCACCATCGGCCATGGCGCGGTGATCCACGCTTGCACCATCGAGGACTTCTGCCTGATCGGCATGCACGCCACCGTGCTCGATGGCGCAGTGGTGAAGAAGCACGGCTTCGTCGGCGCGGGTAGCGTGATCCCACCGGGCAAGGTGGTGGGCGAGGGCGAGTTGTGGTTGGGTAACCCGGCCAAGCTCGTACGCGTGCTTAGCGATCAGCAGATCGAACAGTTGCACTACTCGGCGGATCACTACGTACGCCTGAAAGACGAGTACCTTGCAGCACAATGACAGCGCCACGACGTGTGCTGTTCCTGTGCAGCCGCCATCGGCTGCGCAGCCCCACGGCGGCCTTGGTATTCGGCGAGTGGGACCACTTGCAGGTTGACTCGGCGGGTTTGGCGGACGATGCGGAAACACCGCTTTCCGCAGATCAGCTCGACGAAGCCGAGCTGATCGTGGTGATGGAGGCCTCACATCGGCGACGCTTGCAGGCGCGGCATGGCCCGCGACTGCACGGCAAGCGCATCGTGTGTCTGGACATTCCCGATCGCTACGACTTCATGCAGCCCGAACTGGTCGAGCTGCTGTTGAAGAAAGCAGGCCCCTTACTGCGCTAAGAGTCCGTTGACGATTACGGCATCGAACCGTTGCCGGCCGACTGCTGCTGCGCCTGCATTGCGGCGGCACGCGCTTCGTCCTGACGGGTCTGGATCTGACGCTGCGCATCCAGCTTGCCGCCCAACAACGAGAGTATGTAGTTGGTGCTGTCGAACTCGCGAAGCAGCGACAGTTCGCGCTGGGCTTCGTCCAGGCTGTTGTCGTTGATCGCGCGCTCTACGTCGGCCGAGGCCGTAGGGAAGGTTTCATGCAGCGCGTCCAGCGCCGATTTGTTCTGCGGATCGAGCTGCAACACGCTGAGGTAGAACTCATACGCGTTGCTGCCGGCCGGCGCGACGAGGCGCTTCTCGGCCACAGCGGTCTTGGCGAGGTCAAGCAGGATGCCCACGCCGTTGTCGTCCGCGCCTGCCGCGGACGATGCGCCGGCCACGCCGGTACTGCCTGTGCCACTCGATGCCGACCCCGTCGACCAGAACCAGATGCCGCCGCCAATAACCAAGAGCACGATCAGCGAAACGACAGCGAGCACGCGAGGGCGTGCTGCAAGGGAAGCGAAACGAGACATGGCACCGCTGCATGGTGTTACCCGCGCTCAAGCGCACCTGCCCCTCAGGCGTCCCGGCGGAAGCCTGTCACATTAGTGATACATCATGTCAGCGATGTGACTCGCCCACCTTGCAAACGCATGGACGACAACGTCATCGACAGCTCAGCTGAAGTGCCCGCCAGTGATGCGACCGTCCTTGTCGAGCTCCGCGTAATAGCGGCTGTTGTTGGAGCGGTACTCCATCGTGCTCACCGTACCCGGCAACATCAGCTGCACGTCAGGATAGGTGACGCGGAACTGGTCGGGCGTCGGGCGCGTGGCGATGAAAGCCTCGAACGCCTTCATGTCGGTAACGTAGCCATGCACCGGTGTGGGCATGGCGGGTGTCGATGCCTGGCATCCACCCAGGACAACGGCAACGGCGAGAACGGCAGGGGCGATGAAGCGCTGCATGGCGTGACTCCTTGATAGGCCACGTACGATTATGCGCTTTCGTGCCTGAGTGACGGCTTCACAAACGGAATTCGATGCGCTGACGCACCTGCGCGGCCACCGGCTTGCCGTCTTGCGTGCCCGGCGCGAACTGCCAGCGCGACACGGCACTAAGCGCCGCGCGATCAAACACGTACTTGGGGTCGGCATCCGTCACGCTGGCACTGGTGACGCTGCCATCGGGTTGGACCATGAAGGTCACGTCCACCCAGCCTTGGCGACGCGTGCGCTTGGCATCCGGTGGATACGCAGGCTCGACGCGGTGTGTCAGCACCGGGGCACTCCCGCCCGTAGCATCGGCTATGGCCGGAGGGCGGACATGCACTGCCGATGCTGGCGCAGCTTCCACCGGCGTGGACGGGACATGCAGTGACGCCATGGTCTGTGCGGAAGATGCTGGCGCATTGGTGGGCCTGGCCGTCATTGTGACGGGTGCGGGTGCCGGTGGGGGAGCAGCCACGGCCACCGGAGCGACCGTTCGCGTAGGTGGCGGCGTTACCGGCTCGCGGCGGTTGGCCTGCTGCTGCGCCTGTTGGGCCTGTTGGGCTTGCTGCGCCGCCGTGGTGCGCTGTGCCTGCAGTTTGGACTGCAGCAAAGTGAGCGTGTAATTGTGCGGATCAGCGCGCGTCAGCAAATCGATTTCGCGCTGCGCTTCAACCGCGTCACCTGCATCGATGGTCTGCTCGGCGGCGTTGGCCGCAAACGGAAAGACTTCGCGCAAGGCGTCCTGCGCCACACGGTTTCCCGGCTCACGCTGGAGCACTGCCAGATAGAGCTCAAACGCATTGTTGCCAGCGGGAGCCAACAGGCGCTGGGCCGTCATGGCATCGCGCGCACGCTGCAGCAGTTCATCGGTGCCCAGCATCGTGTGCGCAATCGGACCGGAGGCCGCCACAACATCGTTCGTCGGCTGCTCGGGGGCATTGCCGTGCCTGATCTGCCAGTAGATCACCCCACCGGCGGCGGTGATCAGCGTAATGAGGATCGGCAGACTGTAGCGAACGACACCCTGGGCACGACGACGCGACGAAGCGGAAGACATGGAGTCACACAGACAATCAAAGCCGGCGCGCCGGCAAGGCGCGCAAGCTTAGGGATCACATATTGCGGGGATGTTGCTCCGCGTCACGAAGCGAAAGCCGACCCACGCACACGGCGCGAGTCGGCAAGGCTGGCGTCAGCGACCCGGCAACAGACTGCTGTCGGGTGACCCGTCGGGATGTGCAAACCACGACACGCGGTTGACTCCGTCTGGGCAACCCTTGCCCGTATCGTAGCCTGTCACCGCGCCGGTCTGGGTGACGAGTGATGCGCGATAGCAGCTACCCAGCGTGTCGCGGAAAGCAAATGCTTGCGAACTCTGCTGGCCGCTGTGCCCGGTCACGTTGCCACCGGCGTCTATGGCAAGCGCGTCGGTTGAATGGACGCTGTTGTCGACATCGGCTCCATACACGGTCAGGCCCAGCAGGCGCAATTCG
Source organism: Dyella sp. ASV24 (assembly GCF_016428905.1). GTDB lineage: Bacteria > Pseudomonadota > Gammaproteobacteria > Xanthomonadales > Rhodanobacteraceae > Dyella. Next base: position 29,106 of record NZ_JAELTQ010000039.1, read on the forward strand.
TCACGCTGACGATACCCCTGGTGCACGGTGGACGCCGCGCTCGAGCTGCCGTCACTCGCCAACTGGTGGTTGTAGTCGAGCGAGAACGGGTAGTCGAAATGCTCATGCCGTTCCGCCGTCAGGAAATTGCCAAGACGGCTCTGGCTTGAGCTCTCCGACCATGTGCGCTGCCAGGTCTGCTGGCGGTAGGTGCTGCTGTTGATGGTGAAGGTCTGCTTGTCATCGAACCCCGTGTTCTGCGTCACCGTGCTGGTGATGCGGCCATGCGAGGTGTTGGCATAGCCTTCGATGACGAAGCGGCGATCGAGCTTCGTCGTGATGGCTCCCGAGATATCGCCGTTGCTCGCCGTCGCCAACGTGCTGCCGATGGCTGGTGTCGGCGCCTGTCCCGTCAACGTGTTGCGTGTGATCTTGCCGGTCACCCGAGTGGCGTGGGAATCGCGGTAGACCAGCAGCGTGGCGGCAGCGGCGAAGTAGCTATTCGCACCCGCCACCTGCACGGCTACTTCATGCGGGTTGCCGTCGCTGAGCTGGCCGGCGAACGGCGTGAGATCCACGCGATACGGCAGGAAGTTCAGCGTCTGCACGCCCGGGGTCGGTCGCCACAGGTAAGGATCGATACCGCCGGTATAGACCCACGGATACACCGGAGCCACGCCGGCCGGTGTGCCGTCGATACTGATCTCCGCCTCACGGAAGTTGCCGCCGCCACATTCGTTGGTTTCCGTGGCATAGGCATCGGGCACGCAGGTGTACCAAAACTCGTCGTTGCTCTGGCTCTGAGTGAACACATCCAGATAAGCGCGCTCCACGTTGGTAGGCAAGGTGAGCGTTCGTGCCAGCTTGTCGCTCGACGTGTTGAGCGACACCGGGCTGCCCACGGGATCGCTACCGAGCGAGTACACCGCATCCGGTGCGGTAGCGGCGCGCGCACCTGCCGATGCTGGATAGAACAGCAGACGCGCCGTGCCATGAATCACGCCGGTGTAGGTGCTGTTTACCAGGTTGTCGATGATCGCCTGCCCCTGACCCGCATTGCGCAGCAGTGCCGAGTAGTCGGTGAGATCGCGCTCGATGTGCCACGCCGGCGACACGGCGGCCGAAGGCTCCTGCGTAGTGCCGAAGTAGAGGTTGACGCCAGCCAGCCAAAGCGACGCCGTGCGGTCGTACTGACGACCAGCGGTGACAGAGAAGTCCCCCTCCAGCACCACCTTCGCCCACGCACCGGTGCACGAGGCAGGGGGCGTGTAGCTATAGGGACGGGTACTGAAATCGTCGAACGTCACGTTGGTGAACAAGGTCACCACGCAAGGCTGGCCCGGCGGACGCGGCACGGTCGGATCGGCCGTCGCGACATTGGTGGACCCCACGACCGGATCGGCAACAGCTCGTACAGCAAAGCCGCCAGCTAGTGTCGCCGCCAGCACACCCACCGCCAGATGGCGAACGAAAGCCCCAGACACCATGACGTTCTCTCCCCGTAATGTGCCCCCTGCGCCGGGCAAACTAGCACGTTCGCGGCTCATGTAGACGTCCAGACGGCCGGGCATTGCGGCTTGATGATCGAGACGTGAAGGAATCGTCAGTTCAGAAGTGCTCTTGCACTCATCGAGATCGGCCGATGGCATGTAGACATCGTCAAGGCGTCGATTGCACAAGAGGTTGACGGAACCTATGTGTTAATCCGCTGCTACGGACCGTAGTGCGTCGTGTTTCGACGTCGTGTTCGTTTACGTCGCCGATGATGCGCGTGCTCGTTGCGCACGGATGCTTGGGGTGGTCAGCACCTTTTGCCGGGGACAAGCCTATGTGCACGTGGTGGCGTATCGCCGCGACGGCGTCGTCGGTCGCGTTGACGTGGCCGGGCCTGACATTCGCACAACAAGACGACATTCGCCGCCAGACGGACGTCACTCGCGATGAAACCTATGCGGGTTCTCGCGCCATGACTCCATCGGAGGACGATTCATGGTGGTTCGCACAGGCCGGGCCAGGTCATGACGGCTGGCAGCCTGTCCACACCGCGCAGCTCGGATGGCCCGGTTTCGGCACGACTGCGCTAGCTCACCCGTGGGGCGCCTTGCAGGGAAGATGGCGTTTCGCCTCGCTCATCGATCAAACATATGCCGTGGAGCGCAGCGTCCCGGTCACTGATGGGCGTTATGGACCGCAGACGTCCATGGCCGCGGAAACCACTGTCGTCCCTGTCGCGGCCAGCTATCGCATCAGTTCGGCCTACCGGATTGCCTTTTCATGGGGTGTCATCTCGCCCACGGTACGCTACGGAGCTAATGCCTCCGGCGTGTGGGCCATGAAACCCAAAGTGGCCTATACGAGGGAGTTGTCAGCGGAGAATGTTGACTCGTCCACGATCGTGGCGGTGGGTACGTTCTCGCGAGAGGCGGTGGCGAACTACCAGAACGGTGCCGTCGGCCGGGTCGAGGCACTCGTCATGCGACACACCATGGACGGCTGGGGCTTCGGCGGCGTCGCCGCCGCCATCCAGCCATACAACACGATGTCCACGTCATTGGCTGGACGCCCGCCCAACACGGCGGACAGCGGCGGCTATGCCCTTGGGGTGGGCCCGCAACTCAATTGGAGCACGCGGTGGATGGGCAGCGGCGTGGAGTTCCAGTACCGCTGGATCCATGAGTTCCGCGCGCCGAACGGTCACACCGATCAACCGATGCTGTTATCCGCCACGTTGCATCTCTGAATCACCGCCGTATCGGCGTGACACCACTCAACCGAACTGCGTGCGCAGCTCCGCATACACCGGATCGGTGTCGGGGCGTTTGCCATGCCACAGCTCGAAGGTATCGGCAGCGGTTTCGATCAGCATGCCGAGGCCGTCGAAGGCGTATCGCGCACCCGCCGTGCGCGCCCATGCCAGGAACCCCGTGGCCGCCACGCCATAGGACAGGTCATAACAAAGCGCGCGGTTGCCGACGATGGCGAATGGCAAGTCGAGCGACTTGCCCAGCACACCAGCCGAGGTAGCGTTGACGATGAGGTCGAACGCGCCCAGATCGGCGAGGTCTTCCCAGTAACGCGTATGTGCGCGCGCCGGTTCGCCAATGGCGTCGGCCAGCGCGTCGGCGGCTTCAGGCGTGCGATTGACGATGGTCAACGTATCCACGCCGGCATCCAGCAACGACCACGCTACGCCACGCGCCGCGCCACCGGCGCCAAGCAGCAGGGCGGTGTGGCCGCGCAGGTCCACGCTGTGGCGCTCAGTGATGTCACGAACCATGCCGGCGCCGTCGGTGTTGTGGGCGGCAACGCGGCCACCGGGCAATGCGGTGAGCACGTTGGCCGTGCCCGCCCGGCTGGCAGCCTGGCTACGCTCATCAGCCATCGCAAAGGCCGCCGTCTTGTGCGGCAGTGTTACGTTCGCGCCGCGGCCACCGTTGGCGAGAAAGTCGCGCACAGCCGTTTCGAACTCGCCCGGCGCCGCGTCGATGGTGCGGTACTCCAGGTCGATGCCGAACTGGCGCGCGAACGCCTGGTGGATCTGCGGTGACAGCGAATGGCTGATGGGGTGGCCGAATACCGCGAACTGTCCTGCACTCATGCGCGCTCCTGATGAAAGTCGATGCCGCCTCCAGGGGCGGCTTCCGGCTCGGCCGGACCGCCTATTTTAGCTCCGCAAGCCGCGCCGCGTGTGGCATCGCAGGTTTTGAGATCAGCGCCGGGCACGCTTGGCCTCAACACGACGACGGACCACAGCCATGCGCCCCAGCACCCGAATTGCCCACCACGAACGCCTGCTTGGCGCCGCCCTGCTGTGGCTGCTGGCCGGCGCTGCGCTGTTGCTGACCACGCTGGTGCCTGCTCACACGAACACGTTTGGCTGGACGCCCGCGTTCTGGCTGGTGGGCGCACCGTTGGTCATGCTGCTGGCGCTGGAGCCGTCGCTGCCCCGTCAACTGTTGGGCCTGCTGGTCCGGCCGCGCCGCCGCTCGGCCGCGCGGCTGATCTGGAACTGACCCGACCACGAATCTGCTTGGCAGTGGATGTCGCGGCAGGAACGTCGCGGCGTGGGGCTCCTGACGATGGCCTGGGATGGCTGGGCACCTCGTCGGAGCGGCGCGATGGACCGCGCCCGCGTGACGGCAGTTCAAGGATGGACTGCCGGAATCACCCCACTGCAATCACGCGTCCGCTCTATGCGGAGGCTATTTGGCCTCACCCGCTCGTTTCAGCTCCATCCGCCGCAAAAACTCTCGCATGATGCGGCGATAGAGCTCTTCACCCAGGTGCTCATCTTCGACACCCGCGTCGATAGAGGGGTTGTCGTTCACCTCAATCACCACGGGCTTGTCGCCAATGCGCTTGATGTCCACGCCGTAGAGACCGTTACCCACGGCCTGCGTGGCCTTGAGCGCCAGCTTCACCACATCGGCCGGTGCCTTTTCGATGGGCAGTGTTTCCGACTCGCCGGTTTTCGACGCGCCCTTGGCACCGTGGTTGTAGATCTGCCAATGACCGCGCGACATGTAGTACTTGCAGGCGTACAGCGCCTCGTTATTGAGCACACCGATGCGCCAATCGAATTCGGTAGGCACGAACTCCTGTGCAATCAGCAGCGCGCTGTGCTGGAACAACTCGCCCGTCGCCTTGCCGAGCGCCACCTCGTTTTCCACCTTCACCACACCACGCGAGAACGAGCCGTCGGGAATCTTCAGCACCAGCGGAAAGCCGAGCTTCTCCGAAACCTCTTTCAAGCCCTTGGCGTCATCGCGATAGAGGATCTCCGTGTGCGGCACGGCAAGCTTGCGTGACACCATCAGGTCGTTGAGGAAGATCTTGTTCGTGCAACGCAGGATCGATGTCGGGTCATCCATCACCACCATGCCTTCCTTCTCCGCGCGATGCGCGAAGCGATAGGTGTGGTTGTCGCTGGCGGTGGTTTCGCGGATGAACAGGCCGTCGTATTCCGCCAGTCGCTGGTAATCGTTCTTGCCGATGGGGTCGACTTCGATGCCCAGTTCCTTGCCTGCGGCAATGAACAGCTTCTGCGCCTTCTTGTTCGACGGCGGCATCACCTCGTGCGGATCGACCAGCATGGCAATGTCGTAACGGAACTGCTTGCGCGCCTTGGGCTTGCGCCAGAGCTTTTTGCTGAAGCGATCCAGCTCTTCGGCGAAGGCGTCTTCCTGTGCGTCGTCCAGCGTGTGCAGGCCCACCGGCTTGATAGCACTGATCTGCCACATGCGGTCGCGCTCGAATTCGATGCGCAGCAGCGGGCAGGGAAACATTTCGAACACCTGACGCGCCAGATCCTGCAACGCGGGATGGGCCGTCTGCCCGAAGTAGACCAGGATGCCGAAGTCGGTGGTGTCGCGACCGCCGGCCGGCAGGAAATGGGTGAGCTTGGAACTGAGGTCCTCGATCTCCAAGCCATACAGCGAACGGCGACGCAGATCGTTCACCGTGCGCACGGAAGGCATCACGCGATGCCCGCGTGCCTCGGCCAACAACGAAACGTAGTAGCCCGTGCCCAGGTACTTGTAGCTGCGGCACAGGTTGATGACGTGGGTGCGCTCGTCGTCGACGCCGACAGGTTCGCGCAGGTAATCCATCGCCGTAACCACGTCTGCGGACGGGTAGTAGACACTCCAGTCGGAGGCCTTCTCGACAACAAGGACGAGACGAGTCATGACACCTCTGTCAGATGGAACCGAGGAGTGTCGTCACGCGGGGACGGGGCGGCACGGCGCAAGTGGCGCAGTGTGCGCACATGCGCGGCGCGACACAAGACAGCACCCCCGCCGGACTCATAGGCGGTTCAATTTCCTGGCGATGCGACCGCCTCTTCCGGAAACGTCAGGAAAATCATGACCGGCGCCGTCACCGCATCACGCCGGGACATCCACCTTTTCGTTACATCCTGCGCAACGCGGCGCCCGGAGATTGAACACGCTCTGAAATCCGCCACAAGTCATCGTTGCCCCCGGGGGATGGGGGGACTACAGTGCGCGCCTTGTTTCATTGCGCGCCAGCGGAACCGCCCCTGATGACACCCATGCCCGCGACCGCCGCTGTACGTGTGCGGCGCGCAGAACTCTCGGACCTCGACGACCTTGTTGCCCTGGAAGAGAGCAGCTTCGCGACTGATCGCCTGAGCCGGGCCCAGTACCGACGTCATCTGGACAGCGAAAGCGCACAAGTACTCGTCGCCAGCGCCAATCACCGCCATTTCCTCGGCACGGCCGTGGTGTTTTTCCGCAAGGGCACCCATGTGGCGCGGTTGTATTCGATCGCCACCAAGGCGGAGGCGCGCGGCAAGGGCGTGGGTTCGGCGTTGCTGGACGCTGCGGAGAAACTCGCGGCGCGGCGGCGTTGTACGTCTCTGCGCCTGGAAGTGCGCATCGATAATCACGATGCGATCCGGCTGTATGAGCGGCTGGGGTATGTGCGCATTGGACGGTATGCGCGGTATTACGGGGATGGGGCGGATGCGTGGCGGTATGAGAAGGTGTTCGGCTGAGGGTAATTGGGTCTTCTACCTGATGGGTTGGACGAGGCTCGCCTGATTCTTCCATTCAGGCCGTCATTTCGACGCGGATCCACAGTGGTAGCGCGGAACGCGAGAGGCGCCTCTGTTTTTCTCCCTCTCCCCTGCGGGCGACCCGAAGGTAGTCCCCTTTTTGGGAGAGAGGGTTGGGGTGAGGGGTGGGTGCTCGCCTTATCGGTTCATCTCTGCCGTCATCCCGGCGCAGGCCGGAGGCGCTTCTCAACAGCCGAATGGCTGGTCATCCAGTAGCGGTATCGCTCGGTTGTTGCGCCATCGCGACCTGGCCGCTTACGCAGCGGGCGTTTCGATCGTCTGCCGACGCTCGAGTCACTTTTCTTTTGCTGGCCCAAAAGATCCCACGGGGACTAGCTTCGCGTCGAAAGTAACCCAAAGAAAATGGCCGTAAGGCCAACGCCCGCAGCATTTCGATGGGATAAGCCCGAACGGCTG
>NZ_JAELTQ010000003.1 GCF_016428905.1 Dyella sp. ASV24
CTCGGGCGGCAATAGCGCAGCCGTGGGCAACGGCGCGGTCGCGTCCGGTGACAACAGTTCGGCGGTCGGCAACGGTGCGGTGGCCTCCGGCAACAACGGCACAGCGGTGGGCGCGGGTAGTAGCGCCACGGCGGACAACGCAGTCGCGGTGGGTGCGGGCTCGGTGGCCGATCGCGCGAACAGCGTGTCGGTGGGCTCGGTTGGCTATGAGCGTCAGGTCACCAACGTTGCCGCGGGCACCGCATCGACCGATGCCGTGAACGTGCAACAGCTCACCGACATGCGCAACTGGGCACAGAGCTACACCGATGGACGCATGAATGCGATCGACAGCAAGATCGGCATGGTGGGGCGTCGCGCCAATGCGGGCACGGCGGCGGCCATCGCCATGGCGAACATGCCGCAGGGCTATGCACCGGGCCAGAAGGCGCTGTCCATGGGTATTGGCACCTTTGCCGGTGAGAACGCGCTTGCCGCGGGCCTGACAACCATCTCGCCCAACGGCCGCTGGGTGTTTCGCGCGAGCCTTTCGGCGAATAGTCAGGGTGACGCGAGCGTGGGCTTCAGCGCAGGCATGGCTTGGTAATCATCGAGCTTTGCTTCGGATGCAGACTTCCGGAGCAGAGCGTTTCATCGGGATGCGCTTCCGGCGGATCAACCAGGGATGCCCTGGTGGCGGCGTGGGCGTCGCCGCGCCCGCCAGAACAGGAATCCGGTGACCAGCATGAAGGCCGGTAACACCGCGCCGACGGCAAGCAGCGCGCGCCAGATGCCACCGCCGACAGCAGCGGAATGAATAGGGAATAGCGCGTTGGCCAAGCATGCCCCGGAGCCTAGTCGCGTGGCGTCTTCACCACCCAGCACCTGGGCGGTGTAAGGGTTGAGAAAAAGCGTGCTCCGGCCACTGAGGTTCCATTCGCCTGGACGTCGTACGCGCATGACGAGTGCAGCACCAGGACGCACCGGCAAGCTGATGCGTGTGATGACGGCGTCCGGTGCGGCCGCGTGGGCGGCTTGCAGCAACGCCGCCCAGTGGATGGCGCCTTCATCACCAGTCACCTTCGGTGGGCGCGCGGGCTGTGGTTCACCGAAGAGTTGGATAAGTCCTGTGCGTACCGCGCCGCGATAGGCCATTGTGGTGCCGGTGCCGATAGTGATGAGCAACAGGGGAAATGCCAGCACGCCGATCATGCGATGCCAGCTGGCCCAGCGCAGGATGGGTGGATGCGCGTGCGGCTTCAGGTGGGTGATTACCCTGCGTCGGCCAGGCCAGTACAGCCACAGACCGGAAACAAGCATGAAGAGTCCAGTGCACGCCACAATGCCGAGCACGGTTTCGCCTGTGCTACCTGTTAGCAGATGCGTATGCCAGTCCAGCAAGATCAGCAACACGTCGCGATTCGCAGCACGTACCAGCAAGGGATGGCCGTCAACGGGATCGAAATAGTGCCGGTCGCCGTTCTTCGCGACGCCCTCGAATGCGGTCAATCCATCGCCGGGTAGGGCGATGCTGCGCAGTTGCTGGCCTTCGCTGGTGGCGAGTATCTGCTCAAGCGCTCGCCCAAGTTCGGTCTGTTCGGGAACGGTGCGGCCGATAAGCTCGGGATGCGTCACGGCAAGCAACGGCTGCTCGAACAGCAATACGCCACCAGCCAGCATCACCAAGGACAAGAGCACGCCAAGACTCAGTCCAAGCCACAAGTGCAGCGTCTTCAGCGCATGGCGGAAACGCCGCCGGTGGTGTGCTCGCGGCGTGCCGCTCATGAAGCCTTCCTCAGAAGTCGAATGATGCCTGCACGTAATACGTGCGTGGCTGCCCCACGTAAAGCCCGTCGTTGTTGTCAGTGGATCGCGTGAAATAACGGCGATCGAAAACGTTCTTTACGCCCACGCCCAGTTTAAGGTTTGAGAGTGACGGCCCAAAGGCATATTCGCCGCGTACGTTCCAGGTGGTCCAGCCAGGGATGTCGCCCAGGTCACCGTCCGGCGTGCCTGTCGTCTGGTAGACCGTTGGGTGCGCAGGATCGAAGCTCGGCGAGCCCGGGGAATGCTGTCGGGATTGCGAGAACGCGTCGAGATTGAACGTCCACGCAGCGCGCTGGTAGCGCAGACCGAGGTTGGCGGTGCGGCGCGAATAGAACGGCAGGTCGCGTCCCGCGAACGAGCCGTACTTGTACATGGCGTGCGTATAGGTGGCCGTGCCCCATAGGGTCAGGCCCTGCAGGCGCGGATCGTACGCGCCGAGATCCACGTGCCCGCCCGATTCGATGCCCTTGTGCGTGGTGGCGCCGAGGCTGGTCCAGCCGTCAACGGAATCTGGCACGCCAGGCAGCTTGCCCACGTACTGAAGCTCATGGTCGAAATTGATGCGGAACAGTGTGAGCTCGCCGCCCCAGGCCCCGTTGTCGTAGCGTGTGCCTATCTCATACGTGCGCGCCTTTTCTGGCTGCAGGCCCTGGGCGAACTGGTTGCTGGAATCCTTCTGGCTGATCTGGAAGTACTGCAGGGCGCCGAACGACGTTTCAGCGTTGGCATACAGCTTCCAGGCGTCGCTCAGGTGATAGATCACGTTGAGTGAGGGAAGGGGTTGCGAGTAGTGCTCGCGGCGGAAGGTCGGGCCCTTCACGATGACCGTGCTGCTGGGGTGCGCCTGCCACCAGCTATTGATGCGCTCATAGCGCAAGCCGGGCGTGATGGTCCAGTTGCCGACATTGATGGTGTCGTCCACGTAGAGTGCGTTGGCTTCGTTGGAGCCGGTGTTGTTGCCCGTCAGTACGTACGGCGCCTGATAGATGCTGCTATCGAATGGCGTATAGCTCAACGGTGAGACGAACTTGTTGTTACGCAGCGTGCGCTCGTTCATCCATTCGGTGAGATAGCGATAGCCCACGCTGATCTCGTGCGTCCACTGGCCCCAATCAAACAACTGCGAGTAGCGCGGTTCGATGGCGAACGTGTGGTAATTGCGCGGGTAGGCATTGAGCTGATGCGTATACAGTCCCGTGGCCGCGTTCTGCGTGATGGTTTCAATATGGCTGCCGCGGAAGCTCTGGGTGTAGTACGTCTGCACCTCGAAACTGCGCCGGTCGTCCGTATGGCTGTAGCGCAGTACGGCATCCTGGCGGCGGCCATGGAAGTCATCGAACGGGCGGCGCGACTGGAACGGGTCGGCGTTGTAGTCGGCCTGGGTGAGGCCGCCGGGCATGCCTGCCTGGCCGTCGTAGTAATGCAGGCTGCCGCTGATCTCATCGGTAGGGCTGAACGCGTACTTCGCTTTCAGCATGACATCGTCGATGCTTTCGTTGTCTTCTTTCTCGCGATAGCCCGGGCCGTGGGAGCCGTTGTACAGCAAGGCAAGGCCCAAGCCCGATGCCGTGGTGCCGCCTAGAAACAGGTTGCTCTGCGTGCGGATGCCGCCGTACTCGCCGCCCTGTAACTGCACGCCGGCATCACCACCAACGTTCTGCGGAATATCGCGCGTGACGAAGTTGATGATGCCGCCCACGTTCTGTGGCCCGTAACGCACGGAGCCGCCGCCGCGTACCACGTCGATGGCCTGCAGGTTGCCCAGCGCCACCGGCGCCATCGATACCTGGGGCTGGCCATAAGGCGCCACCGCAATGGGCACCCCATCAAGTAGCAGCGTCGAGCGCGGCGAGAGGCGCGATGTCAGTCCGCGCACGCCCACGTTGAGTGACACATCGCTACCGCCGGTGCCGTTGCTCTCCTGCACTTGCACGCCCGGCACTTTGCGCAACGCGTCGCGCAGGTTCACGGCGCCGGCCTCGCGCATGTCTTCGCGGCGAATCACGGTGCGTGCACCGGGATGGTTTGCCACCACATGCTGGTTCGCTTCGTTTAGCCAGTCGCCCACCACGGTGACGCCTTCCAGGCTGGCCGGCTTCTTGTCGTCGGCGGGTGCGGCGGGTGCGGCAGGTTCTTGCTGGGCATGGGCAAGGCCGGCGTAAGCGGTGCCGGCAAGGGCTAGCAGGACGGCATGTCGAAGGGAGGGCATGGAGGAGAGGCAACTTCTTGCGAAAAGTCGTCCATCCTAGTTGCGAATGATTATCATATCAAGATAAAGTGGCTCGACTCATCGCAGGGGCGTATACGCTGCCTTCTGCGGTGCCAGGGATGGGCATGTGCCCGTTGCCAGTAGTGTGCTGCTTTCCCTTGTGTGCCTCGTTTGTGTGGCGAGCGTCACACTCGTCACGCGGCACTGGAACACGTCTTGCGCACCCGTGGCTTTGTGTCCTCCTTAAGGCGGAGATATTTCACCGCCACTTCACGGCCAAACCGGTGTCATCAATACTTTGCACGTGCTGGCGGAGTCGAATCGGACTTTGGGGGAGAGCAATGCACGTAGGACCGAGGGCGGGGGCCCTTTTGCGACAAGCCGGAGTGGCTGCGATCTACCTGATCGCGCTCATGTTGTTTCGTCAGGTTTCCGTCCCACACTGGATCCTGCTGACTGGATTTCACCTTGCGGCTTTGATGCTCGTGCCATATCGGTACTGGCCGGCGCTATTTGCGGGTGATTTTGCTCGTCTGGCCTACATCAGCGTTTCATGCCTGGATCAATACGGGCCGCTGTGGGCGGTGGCGAACAGTATTCCCTCGATTGCGTATGAGGCGCCGATCGTGTGGTGGTTCCGCGAGCGGTGGCATCTGTTCCCGGCAAAGGGTGCGGTGAACATGGTGGCCTTTGTTGCGTGCGCACTCGTTATTGCGGGTATCGCCACGGTGGAAACCATCGGTCAGGTACAGCTCACGCCGTTGCCGACGGGTTATGACATTCAATATGGCGAAGTGATTGCCCGATTGATGTTGGGCAACTTCATGGGTGTCCTGACCATCACGCCTTTTGCGCTGGTGATTTACCAGAGTTTCGTTGCCGCGAATCATCGTGCATCTGCCTGGATGCACCAGATCCTGGATAGCCGGCTCTTTCTGGAAAGCGTCTTTATGGTGGTGCCGACGCTGGGGTTTCTGGCGTGGATTGGTGAACACGACGATCACACACGCACGGTGGCGCAGATGGCCATGTTCCTGCCCGTTATCGTCATGGCGTTTCGTCATGGCTGGCAGGGCGGGGCGATCGCCGGCACGATGGCCAGTATTGGTACAGTGCTTCTGATGCCGGCCACCAACGATCACGCCACGTTGCAGGCCGAGACACTCGTTGCCATGGCCATATCCACCATGCTGCTCGTGGGTGCGCGTCTGTCTCATCTTGATCGACGTGCGGAAGAGGAGCGGTTCGATACACGCATGGCGATGGCATTGGCGCAGCGTAATGTGGCGTTGGGTGAAGCGCAGTTGCGCGTCACCGCTCAAGCGCTGGATCAACTGCGCGACTCCATCAATGGCGTGTTTGGCATGATGCTTGGACGCTTACGGCATTTGCAGCCGGTAGCGGATGACGCGGGTTATCGTCGGCAAGCGCAGATTGCGCAGGAGCAGATCTATCTGCTGACCGATTGCCTCAGCCCCGCTCAGCTTCGCGAGCGCGGTCTTCCGGCAGCACTGGCTCACGGTAGCCTGGCGCAGACGCTTCACGAGGCGGGCGTCAAATATTGGTGTGACCTGCGTGGTCCGGTGAGCCTCTTTCCGCAGTCCATGACTTTGGCTGTCTATCGCATGACATGCGAAGCCATCGCCGACGCGCTGCTTACGCGCGACGCGTCCGACGTGCTGGTGAAGATTCGTTGCGGTACTCGGCACGGCGGCTGGATCGTTCTAATGATCGAAACGAGGCGTCATCCGGTAAGGATGCAGCACGTCGATTGGGCACTTGCGCATCGACTTAGAGCAAGTGCCACGGGTCTGGGACGCAAGGCCATTGAAGATCGCGCCGCCACATTCGGCGGCCAGGTGCGGGAACGAGCCTTGCGCCATGGCCGTCGATTGATTGCGTCACTGCACGAGCCGCACCCCCGCGACTGATCGCGGGGGTGTGGGGATTACTGATTGCCCTTGATGTTGCACTCGATCGGGTCGCACGTACCCTGCGGTGTGGCTACATTCAGGCGCATCGTGCCGCCACCCAGTGACTGGATGCCTTTGATATTGCATTCAATCGGATCGCAGGTGCCCTGTGGCGTCACTGCCTTCAAGCTCGTCGGGGCGCCACCCTGAGCCTGGATGCCTTTGATATTGCAGTCGATCGGATCGCAGGTGCCCTGCGCCGCCACCGCGTTCAAACGCATCGTTCCGTCGCTCAGAGGGGTGACCGTCAAAGTCGTCTGCCCATCGTTGTAGACGTTGGTGGGGTTAGCTGTTGCAGCGGCCGTAGTGGGTGCTGCAGCCGGCTGGCTGGGAGTGGTCACCTGCTGCGCGAAGCGACCGATCGGCAGTGTGATGAACTGACCTCCCCCGGTACCGACACTGCCCAGCACATTGCCATTCGCGTCGTTGACCTGGATGTAATTGATGCCACCCAGTGCGAAAACATACACGTGGAAATGCGGATTGGTGCTGACGTCGGTGGCGTTGGGCCATGCCTGGCCTAGACCAGTGGCCGGTGCGGCTGCCAAGGCGGCGCCGGTGAGGGTGGCGAGCGACACTGCGAGAACTGCACGTGACAACAAACGCATAGAAGACCCCTTTATGGGCTGGTGGAAACGCAATCCTTGTTTCGAGGCAGAAATCTATCACCCAACGATGAAGGGCAGGCCAATAATCTTTCTAAATGATTCATTCGTTCTGATGATGATCCGTCGGATCGGGGCATCCTGGCGGCATCTTTGGCTTCCGTAGCGCCGCTTCTGAGTCAGGGAGACTCGAGCGGAGCGTCATCGTTGATGCTCACATCAACCGTGTCCATCTCGACAAGGATTACAACGAATGGCTGTAAGAAATACACCTTCCGTTAAGTGCGCTTTCCAAGGCGCGCGAATTTAGATCGTTCAAGAAAGGGCGCATCGTGACGCCCGTGTGGTCAGGCCGGGTCACGGTAAGTCGATGGTCCGAGGGTTGGTGCTGCGCGCGAGCACCCAGGTGCAAGGCCGAGGTGTCTGTGTTGCGGAGCATCGTGTTTGATTCGTAAGGAGTGACCTTGTCGTCCCTAAGGCGACACCTCAACGACGTGCCGCTGAGTGAATCGGTATCCTGCAAAGACAACAAAGGCCGCTTGCGCGGCCTTTGTTCTTGGCGGCGATGACGCATCGTCTACACGATGGGCACCTGATTGACGTTGTTCTTTGGGTCCAGCCAGAACGCCTCGTTCGCGAAGCGACCAAAGATGTCGCGCGGAAGAGTGGGTTGGCGCTCCATGGCTTCCACCTTCGGTCGAACGGAGTGCAGGCCAGGCATGCCAACGCGGGCATCGAATTCGTCCGCGTTGTACTCGATACGATCGAAGTCGTGCTCGAACCAGGGCTCACCAAGAAACTGGTAGACCGCACGCATCGCCTTGGCCGGGTCACTCACCAGGCTTTCGTAAGTGAGCATCAACAGGTGGTCTTGTGCGTACCGGCCGTAGAAAGCTTCCTTGGTGGCCTGATAGGCGAAGCCCACCATGCCCCGAGGATCGGTTAGTGCTTCAATGCGGGAGTACACCGTGGTGTTGGTGTCGAAGCGAAACACCTTGCTGACGCTGACAGGTTGTTTTTGTACCAGCCGCTCCATGCTGTCTAGCACCCAGGCGAGCTGGCGCACGCACGCAATGACCTTCACGCCAGGGAAAAGCGTGTTGAGCAACTGCATCCGGCTGCACCACAGTCGGCTGGTGTCGAACACGACGCCAGCATCCGCTTGAACCGAATAGAAGTTTTCGACGAGTCCGCGCAGCAAGGCGACGCGCTGATCGTCGGAGACATCGAACGAAAAATCGTTCTTGCTGCTGGCTTCTGCGATCACCACACCCATGATGTCGGCGAGCGGGCTGGTCATGCCAGCACGGAAGCGTGGATTCTGGTTGAGAATGGCGGCCAGCAGCGTGGTGCCTGCGCGCGGCAACCCCGAAATGAAGTGGAACTTCCGTGGTGGGTGGCTGGCGTCTGGCGTGGCAGGCATGCGGTCAATCTCCTCGTGATCAGTGGTGTGGCTGCAAGATGGCGCCCGGCTTAGGGTGCCGATGCGGTCGATGCACGCATGCGCATCTCATAGCCGACTTCAACCATGCGGGCTTCCCCTTTGTCCAGCACGCGAAGCAGCAGTTCCTCCGTGGCGCGCTTGCCCATCTCGCGTACGGGTTGATGGACGGTAGTCAACGGCGGCCATACCTGCTTCGCGATGGTGGTGTCATCGAAGCCGCAAATGGATATCTCGCCGGGCACCGAAACTCCTGCCTCCGCCGCAGCCCAGATTGCGCCAACGGCCATATCATCGTCGGCTGCAAAGATGGCGGTGGGGCGATGCTTCAGCGCGAGAAGGTGGCGGGTTGCAGCGACGCCGGACTCGAAAGAAAACTGGCCCTGGACCATATACGCGGGGTCTTCTTTCAGTCCTGCGCGTTTCAGGCCGTCGCGATAGCCGGCCAGGCGCCAGATGCCCGCGCCGTGCTTGGGGTCGCCGAGAATGTGGGCAATGCGACGGTGACCCAGCGAGGCAAGGTGCGCCACCATTTCCGCCGCGGCTTCACGTTCGTGCAGCATCACGCCGATGCAATCCTTGGGTTGGCGTGGGGCAATCGACGCAAAGGGAAGGCCGCTGTCGCGCAGATGCTTGAGCAGCTTGGTGTGGTCGGTGATGGGGGGTGTAAGGATCAATCCATCCGGCTGGTGTCGAGAAAGGATGCTCTCGACGCGCTCCACGAAATCCGGTGCGGTGGAGACCAGCGGCTGCACCATCATGCTGTACTGCCTGGCTTCACAGGCCTCCAGCACACCGGCTTGGACCTCCATGATGTAGCTCGGCGACAAGTTGTCGTAGAGCAGACCCACCATGAACGAGCGGTTGGTGGCCAGGCTTCTTGCCGATGTGAGTGGCCGATAATGGAGTTCCGCTACTGCGGCCAGTACGCGCTCCCGTACCGAGTCGCGCACGTTTGGCTCGTTGTTGAGTACGCGCGAAACAGTCTTCTTCGAAGTGTCCGACGCACGGGCGACATCGTTGATGGTTACGCGCGACATGAGAGCCTTTGCGTCTTCAATGATTGGATCCCTGCGTGGTCGAAGCTGGAACGGTTTGAGTTGGAACGTTCCACCCGCTGACTTCGACGACAGGCAGTGCTGTTCCTTGTGATGCGTATCGCCCAATCAGGGTGATCGATTCACCTGGCCAAAGCGTGACGTCATTGTCATTCCACACTATCGGCAGCGCAAGGTCGCCACGCGCGCCCCGTTTGACTGATACGTGTTGGAACAGCGCCACGGCCTTGGATGATGCGGGCACCGACAATGTGACCGTGGTGATCTCGTCATTTCCTTCGCGGCGAGTGGTTGCGCGGATCTCGCTCGTTGCGGCCGGTAAGGATTGCAGCGCCGTCAGGTCCGCGTGTTGGGTAAGCGGTGTGAGATACCAGTTCGACTTCGCCCAATCGAGCACGTCTGCCCGCGTGGACAGCCAATAGACGTTGCGGCTTACCGGTTTGCCGTCCGCGGCGGTGAGGTCGAGCTCGACGAAGTAGGTAGGCGACAGGTTGGCAATGGCAGGTAGCGTTGCCAGTGGCTGCGCGTGATTCCCGGCAAGCTCGATGTCTTGCAGATGCTTCTCGTAGCGTACGCTGCCATCAAGATTGCGCACGCGGATGCTCGCCTGCAGTCCTTGGACATTATCAAGGGCGTGGTTCACCAGCACGATGTCCTTCGAGTCATACGAGTACTGAATATGCACCAGCTCGTTGGCTTTCTTCGCGCCGAAGTAGGCGCCGGCGGGGTTCATGAAGTAATCGTACAGATGCCAGTGCAGCGATGGCCACGCGTTATTGAGCATCCAATAGATCACGCCTGTTGCGGGCTTGGCCGCGTCCATGCGTGCGTTGAATGCTTCGAACTGCGCGCGAACATTGTCGTAGTTGTCGAGCTGCGCTTTGGCGACGTAATCGGACAAACTGGTGGGTGCGCCGTAGCGATGCGCGAGCGCATTGTCGAACGGCGTAAGTACGGCGAACTCCGACCAGTCGGCGGACGCGTGGTACTGCCTCGTGTTCGGGTACTTCCAGAGTGCTTCCTGCTCCTGCGGCGACAGCATGCGCTGCACGTCCTCCAGTCGCGGGATATCTGCGCCTGCACTGACTTCGGAATCGAACCCGAATGCACCACCGAGTTTGTCCGCGTACCAATACGCAGGCGGAATCCAGTCGTAGGGTCCGGCCATTTTCATGCCGGATGGACCTGTTTCTTCAGTCCCTTGATCGGCCGCCGCCGAGATGATGGGGAGCGACCAGTCCTCGGCGCGCAATGTGTCGACGTACATTTTGGCGATCGGCGGCGGAGGCGCATTGTCACTGCCGATATAAAAGCCGATCACCGAGGGATGGTTGCGAAGCAGGCGGGCTTCGCTGGCCATCGAGTTCTGGGCTACCTTCAGGTCGGCGGCAGTCCACGGTGAGCCGCCGGTCTTGGCGGCAGACTCCCACTTGTCGCAGCACTCCCAGCCGGCCAGCACCAGGATGCCCTTCTGGTCGGCAAGGTCGTAGAAGCGCTGGTTCTCCAGCTTGCCTTCGCTGCGGATGGTGTTGAGGCCGAGGTTGAGTACGTAGCTGAACTCGGCTTCCATGCGGGCAGCGTCGTCACGCAGGAACATGTCAGGGGCCCAGCCGCCACCGCGGATCAATAGGGGTTTTCCGTTGATGAAGAACTGGCGATAGCCCTGTTTGGTCAAGCTTGAGCTGACACTGCGTATGCCGAACGTTGCCGCGGCCCGGTCAGAGGTCGCGCCCTCGACGGTAGCGGTCATCGCCAGCGAATACAGTGGATGGTCGCCCATGCCTACGGGCCACCAGATCTTCGGGTGATCCAGTGCAAGTCCAGGCGTGGTGCTGGGGGAGAATGAAACGATCTGCGTCTGCCCGGGCTCGAGATGGACGGCCTGCTGCAAGGCGACACCCGCCACGGTGCCAGCAATCGTTGTGTCATGCGCTACCGTGTCTAGATTCTTGGCGGTGACCTTCACCATCAGTGTGGCGTGCGAGAGATCGGGCAACGACAGGGTTGAAAGCACCTCGGGGAAACTCAGCGACACAGGGCCCGTCTGCACGATGTCCACACCGCGCCATGGCCCCATGTTGTTGTCCGGTGGTGTCGGGTTCCAATCTACCCAGCCAATCGACAGACTCTTTCGTGGGTCAGCGGGTTGCACCTGCATGGCGAGGACATTCGCCCCCGCGTGCACCCATGGCGTCACGTCGAACTCGTAGATGGGATAAGCACCTGCAACGTCGGCGTGGTCGGCGACCTGATGGCCATTCAGCCAGACGTCCGCGCTCGCGATCAGGCCGTTGGCGCGCAGTAGCGTGTGCCTTCCTGTCGGACTCTTCGGCACCGTGATGTCGGTGCGGTACCACCAGGGCGTCACGAAGAGATTGCCGCTCGCGTCTGGCACCTGCACTGCACGCAGGTTGTCGCCGTAGAACACGTCGTTCTTGAAAACGTGATTCTCCAGCAGGCCCGCCATGACCGTTGCACGGCTGCTGACGGGATACCATTCCTTGGTCGAAAAACCTGCCGCAGAGATATCGGCGCCACTCTCCTGAGCCTTGGCGCTGTCCTGGATCTGCCAGTGATCGATGGCGGTGACGGTACCGGCGTCGACAGGTACTTTGGTGGCGGTGTAGGGCGTTTGCGCGAGCGCGTCCGGCGCGACCAGTGTCGCGATCGCGATGATGGACCAGAGTGTGTGCTTGGCTGACGTTTGCATCGCGTCAATGCTCCCCAAGATAGGTTTCGCGTACTTCCACCGGCGCAAACGGCCAGGACTGATTGAGGCGGGCCCAGATGGCAAACACGACGAGGCCGGCGGCGATCCACAAGCCCGAAAGGATCAGCGATAACGTGGAAGCCGACACATACACGTAGACCCATCCCACCAGTGCGATGATGCAGGGCACGGGATAGAGCCATTGCTTGTACGGCCGTTCCAGGTTTGGCTGGCGCCTGCGCAGCACAACCAAGGCGGCGATCTGTGCAATGGACTGCACGATGATGGTCGCGGCCAGCAGCATGTTGATGACTTCGGTCAGGTCAAAGAACGTGCCGATGGCGGTGACGACACCCATGGTCAACAGTGCGACATGCGGGAAACCATGCTTGGCGTGCAGGTGCCCGAATACCGAAAGAAACACCTTGTCCTGCGCCGCCTGGAACGGCACGCGTGACCCACCCAGCAGGCCGGTGAACACGGAGGCAAATGCGGTCACGATGATGAGGACGGTCATGACGGCCGCCGCCAGATGCCCCCAGCTGCGTTCCACGACCAGTGATGCCACGGACTTGGATTGGGCGATTTCCTGCCATGGCGCCACGCCGAGCACGCTGATATTGAGCAGAAGGTAGACCACCATCATCGCGATCACCGAGATGATGATGGAGCCGGGCATGGTCCGCCCGGGGTTGCGCAATTCGTCGCCGATGTAGGCTGTGGTGTTGTAGCCGAGATAATCGTAGATGCCGATGATCAGCCCGGCACCCAGGCCCATGAAGAACTTGCCGCCAAACGTATCCGCCGGATAGGCAAAGGCGTAATCCGCATGGAAGTGCGAGAAACCGGCTGCCGCCACGCCGATGACCGACACAAGCATGATGACCCACAACCCAATCGTGATCGCGCGAACCGATTCGATACGGCGATAGAGCATCCAGGTGACGACAGCGGTTGCCGCCAGGCCGATCAGATGCACGGACCACCAGCCCAGATTGGGGAAGAAGAACTCCAGGTACTCCACCATGCCGATGATGCCCGTGGACATCAGCAAGGGAATCGCCAGCAGCATCGTCCAGATGAACAGGAACGGCATCAGCTTGCCGGTGCGGTACTGGAACGCTTCGCGCAGGTAGACGTAGGTTCCTCCGGAGCCAGGCATGGCCGCTCCCAGCTCAGCCCAGACCAGACCATCGGCCATGGCGAGGATGGCGCCGGCAATCCAGCCGATAACCGCCTGCGGCCCACCCATGGCCGCGACCATGATAGGAATGGTGATGAACGGCCCGATCCCGCACATCTGCGTCATATTGATCGCGGTTCCCGAGAACAGCCCGATGGAACGGTGGAAGCTGTTGTCGCGAATGGGTTGGCGCGAGCTGGAGTCCTGCATGCTGACCTTGTCGTGATGGGTTTCGAGCGGAGTGTCCATGGGCTTGCCCGTGAAAACGATCGTGTTGCTTTCGACTCAACCCGCGTTGCGGCGTCCCCACGCCCGCGCATGCGGGAATGGGGATGCCGTCAGGCCAAGATCCGTGCGGGATGCCGCTCCGCTTACCACTGGCCACGCACGCCGAACATAAACATGCGCTCGGAGAACGTCGAGTGTGCCGGCTGGTCAGGCCACACCAGATAGTACTTCTGGTATTCGTTGGTGAGGTTGGTGCCGTCGAGAAACACTTCGGCGTACTTGCTGAACTTGTACGAGATCGACGCGTCGAGGTACTTCTGCGGCGCTTCGTACATCTCCATGCCCGTGATGCCGCCCACGCTGTCCATCACTGCGCGCCGCGAACGATAGTTGTACGCAACGCGAGCCTGGAAGTGATCGTCCTGATACCACAGGATGAAGTTGCCGGACTTGGTGGAGTTGTCCTGGAACGGGATCTTGTGGCCGGCCAGATCCGTCTCGCCCGAGTTGCTAGGAGCGTAGGTGCCGTTTATCTCCATGCCCGTCTTGGAGAGGAAACTCGGCAGGAAGGTGAAGCCCTGGCGATAATCGAACTCGGCACCGTGGATGCTGTTGCCGGTGCCCTGTACGGGCTGGGTGATCACGATGCAGTGATCGCGAACCACGCCGTCTTCGTCCGGCAGGGTACAGTTGGTCACGCTGCCGTTCTTGATGAAGCTATCCACGTTGATGCGGAACAGCGCAAGGCTGAGCATGCTGGTGGGGTTGATGTAGTACTCCAGCGATGCGCCATAGTTGGTGGAGCGCCACGGGTTGAGATTCGGGTTACCCGTGGAGGTGCCGTTGGCGACGCGGAAGATGGGTCCTTGTGGCGTTTCCGCCAGCGAGTAGTTCAGCTGCAAACCACCGGCCCAGGTGCTGAGGTCCAGTGGCATCATGTTTTTGGAATACGCCAGTCGCAACTTCAGGCTCTCGGTCAGATCCAGCGAGAAGTTGGCCGACGGCAGCACGTCCTGATAACTGCGTTTGGTCTGTGCTGTGCCAGCGTCGACGGGTTCATCGCCGTACGAGCCCGGCGCACCACTCAGGTGCTGGGTGACATCGAGATTGGTGTGGATCATGCGCACGCCGATATTGCCGGCATACGGCATATTCCACAGGGTTCCTTCGAAATCACCTTGCAGGTAGCCTGACAATTCTTTCAGCTGTACGGCCCAGGTCGTTCCTGGCTCGGCCACCTGGACGGTATCGGGGTAAAGCGATTTCCAGAACGAGATGGGGTTGACCATCGCATTGGGGTCGACTGCCCAGAAGTTGATGCCCGAGCCAAGCAGGTTGGTGTACTGCTTGAAGTTGCTCGATAGCGGGGCGGCAGCGTTGGGCATCTGCACGGCGGATAGCGGGCCGGCGCGATAATAGCCCGTGGCGTTGCCTGCGGTGCAGGAGCCGCTATCCATGACTACGTCGGCGCCGACATAGCGCACCAGACATCCATTTGGATCGCTTGCACCCATGCCGCCATAGACCGGCGTTTCCAGTGTCCAGCCATCATTGCTGGCGCTGCGGATGCTGTTGCGCAGGCCAAACTCAAGCTTGAAGCCATCCTGGAAGTCGTACTTGCCGTCAAAGCGCAACGCGTTGAGTGCCACCTTGCGATCGTAGTCGCCGGAAGACTCCAGCGTCTTCATCGTCCAGCCATTGGGGTTGGCAAAATCGGAGGCCAGCGAGGCGGGCATGCTCACCGTGAGGTAACGGCCGCCGAAGTTAGCAACGATGGGCACCGTGTTCTGCGGAATGCCGTTGGCGTTGAATACACGATTGCCACCCAGTTGAGCAGGATAGACCATGGTGCCCGGCGGCACCGAGTTCGGATCGACGCCGTCCATCAGTACGTTCGGCCACAGTGCGCCATCGGAATCGGATACGTTGACGTCGGTTTCCTGGTTCGACTGGGATGCGGTGTCGTGGATGCCACGAATGCTTCCCGTGAACGGACCACCATCGTCGTAGTCCAGTTGCAGATTGAGGTTCTTGGCGACCGAACTTTTCTGGATGATCTGCGAGTATGACTCGACGTCGCCCGGCCACTTCTCGTACACCTGCGTGGTGTAGAACTGCGAGCCTTCCCAGCCTGGCTCCGGCGTTCCATAGGAGCCGAGGGCAGGGCTGCCGGTATTGCGAGACTGCAGCGGCACGTAGGTCGCGCCCTGCCAATTGGTGGAGTTGAACTGGATACCGTAGTTGCGGTCGTACTCGCGCTGCTGCGAATAGAAGTAATCACTGGTCACGCTGAAGCCGCTACCCAGGTCCATCTGGAACGAGGCATTGCCGGACTTGCGCTTGCGCTGCGTGATGATGTCATTGAGGCCGATGTCCTGGCTGCCCATGAAGACGCCGTTGGACTTGCCGTCGCCGTTCACATCGACGCTGCCGTCGGCGTTCTGCACGATCTTGGAAGGAATGGGCGCGCCATTCCATGGTGTCAGGAAGCCGTTGTAGCCGCCCGCGCTGGCAGCGTTCTCGCCATTGAGCACAACACCGTACTGGTCGAGACCCTCGGTGGAATTGAAGCGCCGGGTGTTGGAGAAATCCGCCGAGACCAGCAGACCCCAATGGCCGCTATCGTTGTACGAAATGAGCCCATTGGCTTCCGGTCCCCAATGATCGGTGGTGGAGCCACGCTCACCGTTGGCGGAGTAGCTGTAAGTGAATCCGCTGGGAAGATCCCAGGGGCGATACGTATGCAGATCGATGGCGCCGCTAATGCCGCCGTCGGTTTCGTTCGCCGTGGACGATTTGACCACGTCCACGCCATGAAACAGCGTGGATGGCAGCATGGTGAAGTCAGGCTGCTGCGAATCGATCTGATCTGCCGTGATGAACACTTCACCGTTCAACATGGTGCCGACCTGTGGCAGGCCGCGCACGTCCACCGATGTACCCACGCCCGCATCGCGGTTGATCTGTACGCCGGTCACGCGCTGCAGGGAGTCGGTGATGGTGGTGTCGGGCAGCGAACCGATGTTTTCGGCCGTAATGCTGTCCTGAATGTTTGCGGCATCGCGCTTGAGGTCGATGGCGCGCATCTGCGACGCGCGCACGCCGGAGACATTCACGGCCCCCAGCGTGGCTGCGTTCTTTTGTGCGTCACTGCCGTCGGCCTTGGTGTCGGTTTTCTTGGCATCAGGCGCCGGCGGCGTGGCGGTCTGGGCCGGGCTGGCTTGCGCCGCCTGGCCGTCCGTCTGGACATCAAGGAATGTCGATGCGGATGCCGTTGTCGACACAGCGGCAAACAACGACATGGTGACGGCAAATGACAATGGATGCTTGCGAAGTACGGTGGACATGGGCTTTACCCTCGTTGGTGTTGCCTGTCGAACCTCAGGTGCTCCGTGGATTTCAAACAAAACGTACCGCTCGGCGGTGCCTGCGATACGCACGCCGTTGTGATGCAACTGCTTGTTGTCCCCAACTTTGGCTTGTGGGCCAAAGCCACTTACACGGTGTTACTGCGCGGACCCCAGATTCCGCGTGTTACTTATTTCGAAAACACCATCTGCGCCAACGCCCACTGGCCATCGCGTGGATCGCCGGTAGCGAAGACGCACAGGGTGCGCACGCCGGCCCCCGCCGGCGTGGCGACCTTTGCATCAAGATGTACTTGCCCCTTGGCTTGCACGACGCCCTCCAATGGCAGGCTGGCAAGCAGCGGGCCTGTGCAGGAGTCGGCATGGATTTCGAATTCGCCTGCCGCACTGGCCTTTCGGCGCACCACGGCGTCCTTGGCTTCGTCGCCGAAGCGCCATGCGATGCGTTCGGCATGAATCACGACATGCTTGACGTCACCTAGCGATGCTTTTGGCCATAGCCAGCATGCATTGCCGATGTCGACCGAATAGACCGGCCTGCTTCCCTGTGCGGGCTTGCTGCCTTCCAGGCGGGAAGCGGGTTGCTTGGAGCATGTGGCCAGCGCGCTGCCGTCGCGACTCAGCAGGGTGGCGTCATTCAGTACTTGGGTGCGCGGCACAGCAAGTTCGAAGCCATCCGCAGCAAACGTTGCGGCGCGCAAGGTGGTGTTGGCTGGCAGCGTGAGCGGCTGTGCGTAGGCGTCAGATTGACGGGTGGGTTCGGAGCCGTCCGTCGTATAGCGAATTGTTCCGAACTCCGCCTGGTTGGACAGCGTGATCCGAAGGGTGCCCTGGGTTGCTGCAGTCACTTGGAAGGCGGGTGCGAAGGCGCTATCAGCGTAGTTGATACCAAGCGACCGATAGCGCGCCAGTTCCGCCGGCATGCGTTGGAGAAAGCCATGCCAGTCGTGCGTATTCGAGGGTGACCAGCCGAGCTCCGACAAGGCCGCGACGCGCGGAAACACGGCGTGCTGATCATGCGCAAAGGTGGGCATCTGCTCGGTCCACAGGCCGGACTGAACCCCAATGACGTGCTGTGCTTCGGTGGTGTTTACGCCCTTGGGAATAACGATGGTGTCGTAGGCCTGCCGCAATGTCGCCGCGGGCGGCGGGCCTTGCCATTCATCCGGCAGGTCGGATTGGTAGTGGTCGAAGTACAACGATTCCTGTGGTGTCATGACGACGTCGTGACCTTGCTTGATCGCCGCAAGCGCCACGCGTTCGTTGTGGTCGCCGTGCCAGGACATCACCACTTGCGATGCTGGCAAGGTTGCACCGGCAACCAGCTCATCGTCCCAGCCCACCGGCACGCGCCCGTGCTCGATAAGGTGTGCGGCGACTTGATTCATAAACCAGCCCTGCAGCTGATCCATGTTCGCCAAGCCCAGCTTTTGCATCTGTGCGCGAACTTCCGGCGATGCATTCCATTGCTGCTTGTCGGCCTCATCGCCGCCAATGGAGATGTATCGGGATGGAAATAGCTGCATCACTTCGTCGAGTACGTCATCGACAAACTGCAGGGTCTTCTCGTTGGGCTTGAGCAGCCACGGGCTGACGCCCCAGTCGGTCCATACCTCGGGACGCTTGCCGGTAACGCCCAGCCACGGGTAGGCGGCGATGGCGGCCTGAGAGTGGCCGGGTAAATCGATTTCCGGCACCACATCCACATAGCGCTCTGCGGCGTAGCGCACGATGTCGCGCGCCTCGGCGTGGGTATAGAAACCGCAATAGGGCTGGTCGGTAGAGCCGGTCAGTTCACTGTCGAGACCCGCGGCCTTGCGGCATGCGCCGATCTTGGTCAGCTCGGGATACTTGGCGATCTCAAGGCGCCAGCCTTGATCCTCCGTCACGTGCCAGAGCAGCACATTCAACTTGTTGAGCGACATCCAGTCGATCAGCTGCTTGATGTCGGCGACACTCTGGTAGTGCCGGCCGGAGTCGAGCAGCAAGGCGCGCCACGCAAAGCGCGGGTAGTCATCGATCACGCCATGAGCAATCTCAGCGGGTGCGCCACGCGTCCAGCCGGGCGGTGTCAGCAATTGCCACAGGGTGACACTGCCGTAGAACGCGCCGCGCGGCGTGCGTGCGGTGACCAGGATGCCGTTGTCGTCGATGGTGATGCGATAGCCCGCTTCGCCCGTGACATCAGTATTCGGGTTGACGTCGAACGTGATGGCGGGATGCGCATCGTCAGTGGCGGCCATGCGCAGATGCAATCCGCGGGTGTCGGCCACGCGTTGCAGGAACTGCTCCGCCATGGACTGCACTTGCTGGCGATCTGCGCCTCGCAAGGCAACCACGGCGCCATCCGCAACCTTGGTCGTACCCGATCCAGCAGGGGTGGCCTTCGCCGGCTGCGGGAGCAGTGACCATGCAGGCGTCGCGGGCGTCGCGACAGCTGCGCCCGTGGTCATCAGCCACGCGATGGCCATCCAGCGGCAAAGTTGGGACGCGCGGCGACTCATGCGCCAGCTCCACTTGCCACAACGGGCTGCGTCGCGGCTACGCCGGGCATGACATGCCGGAGGTACCACCTGGCCGCACCGTGCACGCCGCGGAGGCCGTGTTCGGTGACCCGCACCGGTATGTGGGAGAGCAGGGCGCGCGCACTGCGCCCATGCAGGAATCGCTCCTCGAACGCGCTGCGCTCAAGTAGCTCGAAGATGGACGACAGAAAACCGCCCGCCAGGAACACGCCGCCGGTGGCCATGAAGGTCATCGCGAGGTTGCCGGCAAAACTTCCCAGCGAGGCGCAGAAAATCTCCACGGCTTCCGCGGCCCGCGCATCATCGGTTGTCATGACTGCCCGGGTGACAGCCTCGGGCGTCGCCAGCGTGGGTGCTTCTCCGTGCATGGCACACAGGGCCGCATAGACAGCCAACAGACCCGGGCCCGACACGACGTGCTCGAAGGGGACATAGCCGCCATCGGGGGCCAGATGAGCAAGAACCTCGCGCTCGCGAACCGAGTTCGGTGCGAAATCCATCTGGCCAGCCTCGGTTCCCATGACGAAGCCACCGCCTGGGCTGGGGATATGCACTGCCGCGCCAAGGCCGGTGCCCGGTCCAATGACCAGGGTCGGGCCGACAGATGGCGTGACGGGTCCGCACAAGTGGCGCCCATCATCAGCAAACGCGTCATCGAGCGCATACGCCAGCGCCTCGAAGTCGTTGAGTACGGCAATCTCGTCCAGGCCAAGCGCTTGACGCAGTTGCGGCAAGTGAATGGGCCAGGGCAGGTTGTCGTTCACCACCTCGTTGCCCATGATCTGGCCCGCGCAAGCAAGCACGCAGTGCTTTACTGGGATCTGCACATGGCCATCGATAAAGGCCTGCAGCAGCTTCGACAGCGTCGGGAACGCCGCGCAGACGAAGACGTGATACGCGAGCGTTTCTATCCCGCCGGCGGTTTCTCGCGAGGCGCGCATCAGCGCAACACGCCCATGCGTGCCGCCAATGTCGGCCGCCAGAAACGGCGCCGTCGGTATCCCCGTCAGTCGATCTGAATGATCCGTTGCCACGTCCAGCGCGCCCTCTCGCATTGGAACTGTTATCAGCCTGTAACGACATTGACACCGGTGTCAAGCGGTGGCGCAACATCGGTGGGAACGGGCGGCAAGGGAGATGGGGGATGGCTCTGGGGAGCGTACGCACCCTGAGGCGGGTTTGACGCCGGCGCCCTCGCGTGAACGAGGACGCCGATGTCGATCAGACTTACTCGACGATATTCGCCGTCACGTGATACACGCGGCCACCCCATCCATCATTGGGGAAGGAGTCGGACACCTTGAGGTAAACGGGTTTGGCGCCATTGATGGCCGCGCCAAGGAACGGTGTCAGGTCGACGCTGCGATTGGCCTTGTTTGACCCGTCGGTGATCGGCTGGGTTTCTTGCAACACGGTCGTCCAGTGCGCGTTGTCCGTGCTGACCTGCACTAGGAACTCGTTGTCGATGGTGAGGATGACCTGCGCCGAACTCGTGTCGGCCGGGAGGGGGAATCGATAGGTGAAGTGGGCGGTGCCGTCGGCAAAACGGTTCTGCACGCCGTTGCTCTGCGAGCCATCGGGATCGAACAGCCACGGTGTCTCGGCAACCGTGCCGGTATCGAAGTCGATCTCGTGTGCGATCAGCACGTCGGCCTGAGTAGTGAAGTGCAACCCGGCGGCGGCAAGGTTGGCGGTGATCAGGTGATGCCCATCCGTTGCCGAGCTCGGTACGGTCAGTGCCAGTGGAAGCGTGCTGTTTACCGGCGCTGCGTTCCCGCGCGGCTGCAGGCGAATGACATCGGCTCGCGGGGAGATATTCCAGCCTGTCGGAGTGTCGATGGATGCCAGTGCCAGCATGGGGAAGAACCCGGTCGCCGACGCATCAAGATCGATGGTCATGCTGGTGACACCCGACGCGGAGGGCATGACCACGGGTTGTGCCGGAGACATCGTCGCAGCCAGCGACGCCAGTGGTGTCAGTGTCGGCACGTCGCCGATCAAGGCGCTGAGTGCACTGGCCTGCGTGCGCCAGTCAAATACATTGGGGTGGTCATTACTGGTGATGCCGGACCAGCGGGTGCCGAGCCGGCCAGCAGCATCGCGATCGTTGTTCCAGATGTCTTCCGCCTGTTCACCCAGGAATGCCGCGTACTGCCGATCATGGGTGGTGTCGACAAGGTCGGTCCAGTAGCGCATAAAAATGCCCTTGAACTGCTTGCCGTTGTCATCGCAGGTCTGGTCCGCTGCATCGCAGCTCTCGGTGAGGATGCCATCGGTCACCAGTGCATTCGGCGCGATCGCCGCATCAGCCAAGCGTCGTACGTCGGACAAGATCTGCGGGTCTCTGGTGGCGCGCCACAACTCCAGGCCGGCACCTATAGCCATGCCCTGGTTGTAGGTCCACACGGTCTGGCCATTGTTGGTGCAGGAATCGGTGAGGCCGTCGTTGACCAGACCGCTGGCATTGATCATGCCGCTACCTTGAAACCACGCCCAGGCGGTGCGGGATCGAGTCAGCCACATGTGATCACCAGGAATCCGGTTGTGCAATTCGGCGGTGAGCCGGATCCACAACCCGTTGGTGACAGCGTTCTTGTACGTGCGCTCCGCATTCCACCACACGCCACCGCCACAGGTGCTGGTATCCCAATAGCCATCGACATAAGTGGCGATGGTGACGGCCATGTCCAGGTACTTGGGGTTCCGCGTCAGGTCATACGCCTGTACCCAGGTCAGGCCCCACCATTCGGTGTCATCGATGGCACGGCTGGTGAAGTTGCCAAGCAGCGGGTCTCCCGACAATACGCCAGCGGGAAAGACGCCCTTGTCCTTCTCGAAGGTATTGTCCAACTGGCTGAGATAGCGGCGATCACCACTGCGTTGCATGTAGTCGCCGATGGTCTGCAGGGCGACCGCCGAGTTCCACCAGCTCGATGGAAACCAGGCCTTGGTGGGATCGTAGGAGCTCATCAAGACGTCCGCCGCCACCCGTGCACGGGCGACAGCGGTCGGTCCATCGATCCGCGGATGGGATGGATAGGTCTGTTCGGCGGCGATCGACGGGACGGTAGTGGCAGTGATGATCAGGCTGACTGCGATCAGCCATGTCCGAACGCGTAAGCGTATGGCTTCGAACTTCATGATCTGGCGTGCTCCTGTCGGATGCCCACGAAGGGGTGAGGGGCAAGCCCTCGGCTGGCGCGACCGGTCCGTGGGCGATGATCCGGCGCGTAAGCGTGCATCGGTACGGATGTTTGGACGTCTAAATTCGTACTGCCGAATCGATATGAATCCACCGCAAGGCTTCCCCCGACACGGCATAATTCTCGGCTTTAGATCGATCTAAATTTAGATTCTAAAAAAAGGCCATAAAGCGATGGCCTCGATAGTCGGACGTTGGGCGATCAGCGCCGACGACGGACTTTAACCTGCTCTCGCATCCGAATGCTTGTTGCATTGCGGAAGGGTGAGGTCCACGCACCGCCTCTTTTGATACAGGCGATACATCGTTTCCATGTTTCACCAGCTCTCTTGCAGAGCATCAAGGAGGCATTTGAGCGTGCGTCGTCCAACCTGATTTCGCTAGCGCCAAAGCATCGAATTCGATGTTCGCGATGACGTGTGGGCGACGGGCCTGATGCTCGATCGCGCGGAGCCGTAGCGGATCGCTGATCCGGCTACGGGGGCTCAAGAGGCATAGGGTGGCCTGGGTGAGCGGGGGCCTTTCGCGTTCAGGCGATGCGAACGCCCGTCGGGAACGCATACACCTTGCCAGTGTCCGCGCCGCCACTTCGCGGCCTCTGCCAAGGTGGCGAGAGGTTGTTCTTGGACAACATGCTGTAGATCTTTTCCCTTACCCGGTCCCGCTGGCCAGGCGAAACCTGGTCTTTGATCGCGTTGGCGCGGTCAAAAAATTCGATCCAGTACTTTGCGCTGCCGTTGGGCTGCAGCATGCACGGAATAATGGCGGCCAAGTATCTGATCTCGTTGTCTATTTGATTCTGACTCAAAGGCATCACTGTCCCCGTAACCACGATCTGGACTAACGTTTTAAAGGCGAAAGATGACCTTCGTAACCGCGAGAGAACCGATGCGTGGCGCCTGGTCGATGGGCGCCGGCTGCGATGACGAGGAACACCTCTCACCACAAAGACGTTTGGCCGCGGCAAGACGGAAGTCCGGCAAGTGAATACGGCGCCATCTGGCCGTTGGGGGGCTGATGGGTTGTTTGTCGCCCGGGCTGTTCGGCGCGCTTGGGACCCTGGCGGCCATTGCTTATGCGCTGGATCACGGGTGTGATGACGATCGCTTGGTCGTCGCCGGAGCAAGCGTGCCGCCAATTTGCATGGCGTCTGTGCGCGAAATAGTTCAGAGGGCGATCACTCTGGCCGGCCCTGCGGATGCTCATGTGGCGTAGAGTGTTGAATGGAAGGCGGGGGAAACGTAGCTTTAAATCAATGGGTTAAGAGATCTTTGCTGCGTTAATTAAATCCTAATCTGCGTACCCCATGCTCGCTGTCCCGAAACTCGCGTTCCAAGAGCGTTGCCTGTGAATCTTCTACTGGTCGAGGACGATACGATGCTCGCCGAAGCCATCTGTGATGGTGTGCGGCAACATGCGTGGGACATTGATCATGTCGGCAATGCGGGGGCGGCGAAGGCAGCACTCGCGGATCACGCCTATGCGGCGGTTCTGCTCGACATCGGTTTGCCCGGCGAATCCGGCCTGACGGTGCTGCGTTTTCTCCGAGAACGTTACGACACCATTCCCGTTGTCGTCCTCACTGCGCGCGGTCAGTTGAGCGACCGTATTCGTGGTCTCGATGCGGGCGCCGACGACTACCTGGTCAAGCCATTTCAGTTGGGGGAGTTGCTCGCGCGTGTTCGTGCTGTCACGCGACGTAGCGAGGGACAGGTTGTTCCTTCGCTCTCCCATGGCAACGTGGTGCTTGATCCTGTGAAGCGACGGGTCACGCGCGGTGGCGAACCGGTGGCCCTAAGCGCGCATGAATACCAGACGTTATTCGCGCTACTGAAGCGCGTCGGCCACGTGGTGACACGCGACGATCTGGAGCGCGCGATCTATGGTGATCGCGCCGCCGTAGGAAGCAACACGGTGTCCGTCTTCGTCCATCAGCTTCGGCGGAAGCTGGGTGACGACGTGATCACTACGGTCCACGGTCATGGCTACACCATGGGTGGCGTGCCTTGAGGTCGCTGCAATGGCGCATGCTCGCCGCACTCGGCCTGGTCATTGCACTGGCGTGGGGCATCTCCATAGCGATGCTCATCTCTCTTTTGCACGTGGGGCCTTCTACGTCGTGGCGTACGGGCCTGTCCTCGCTGGGTGACACCCTGGTCAAGACACTGCCGGCCGAGTGGGTGGGGAGGCAAGACGACGTTGCAACTAGGGCGCCACCCAGGCGAGAGGAAGTGCCAAGGATCGGTCAGGAGCAGCCGGTGCCCAGCGAGCCCGGTGGCTTACTCACCGCGATGGTGCTCAATACGGTGGAATTGGCCATCGTAGGCATCCTCATGTGGTGGGCTGTCGTCGTTTCGTTGCGGCCGCTGCGTTCGCTGTCGGAGGATCTTGCCCGACGCAGGGTGTTTGATTCCGAGCCGCTGCAGGTCAAGCAGGTGCCTGATGAACTTCGGCCGCTCATCCTGGCGTTCAATTCATTGCTGGCCCGCGTGGACACCGCCATGCGGGCAGAACGCCAATTTATCGCTGACGCGGCGCACGAACTGCGCACGCCACTGGCGGCGCTGCACGTTCAGACCGAGGTGGCTTTACGTGCAGAGGCGCTGAAAGGAAAGGATGACGCGCTTCGCAAGCTGCTGGACATCTCCCATCGAACGCATCGCCTCGCCGAACAGTTGCTCGATCTGGCACGGCTTGACGCGGGTCTCCATTCGACGGGTTTGCACGATACCGATCTGCTCGAGCTTGCCGGCCACGTGATCAGCGAGTTCAGCGTACAGGCCGATAGTCGTGATATCCGCCTGTTGCTGTCGGGCACTTCGTGCATGGTGACATGCGACGTGGATGAGATGGGCATTCTCATCCGCAACCTGGTGGACAACGCGATCCAGCATGGCCGCGACGCCGGTACGGTGGATGTCGTCTGTGGTCATGTGATGCGCAACGAGTTGCAACACCCAGCGCTTGAGGTTCGCGACGATGGACCTGGCGTGCCTGAGGATGAGCGTGCAGCTATCTTCACGCGCTTCTATCGAGCGCAGAGCGGTACTGTCCGCGGGAGTGGCATTGGCCTCTCGCTGGTCGCTGCTATCGCCCAACTCCACGATGCCCGGATCGAAACCGGGGAGGGCGTGGGAGGGCAGGGTTTCAGCATTCGCGTTCTCTTTCCTCCAAGGGATCCGCCGGCCTAATCAATTCCTAAAAACCGTTCCCTAGCATGGTCGACAAGGAGTGGCGCGGACGGCGTTGCCCTTGCCCATCGATCCCGTGCGGCTTCTTCAATGCCGCCCAAGAACCAGGAACGGATTATGCGTATCACCCACAAGGCCACGTGCTTTCTCTTGATCAGTGCCAGTGTTTCATTGGCTGGTTGCGCTTCTACGCAGCCGAAGCCTTATGCCGGCATCGACTCTTCGAATTACTTGCGTCCCAACGATCAGAGCAGGCGCGGCCACGAACCGTTTGCATACAGCGCCAACGTAGACTGGAAACGCTACGACAGTTTCATCATGGATCCCGTCACCATCTATCGGGGCTCGGACAATCAGTTCGATGCCAAGATCAGTGAGCAGGATCGTGAAGAACTTGCTGGCTACATGCAGCAGCAGTTCCTGGACAAGTTACGGCAGCGCTATACGCTGGTATCCACGCCCGGCAACGGCACGCTGCGCATTCGCGCCACGCTTACCGGCGCCAAAGGGACGACGGCCTTTCTCTCCACGTTCACGCGTATGGATGTCGGCGGTACGCCGATCAACGCCGTACAAGCCATTCGAGGGAGAGAGGGTCTGATGACCGGGTCGGTGAGCTACGCCGTCGAAGTCTATGACGCCTCCACCGGTCGCCTGCTGAAGGCATACGTCGACAAGCAGTATCCCAATGCAATGAATATGAAGGCGACCTTCGGCAAGCTGGGTGCGTCCCGGCGCGGCATCGACAAAGGGGCCGATAGCCTGCTTGCGGCTCTCCAATAAGTGATGTCATCGGCGTGGCCCGCCGATGGCTGGCCCCTGCCTGCGATTCTTCCCCGCATCCGTCGTCATGGCATATGGCCGTCCTTATGAACGCTCCATCCTTCATCGTTGTCTGTACACGTTGCGATGCTGTGTATCGATGCCCATCGCTCGCTCACGGCCAGCTGGCCAGGTGCCGTGTGTGTGATGCGATCGTCGGGCGTTCGATGCGTCCATCCATTGACCAATGGCTCGCCCTGACCCTGTCGACGGCCATCCTGTTTGTGCTCGCCAACATATTTCCGGTGATCAGCATCGGCGTGCAGAACTTCCAGAGCGACGTGACCCTATGGCAGGCGACGACCTCGCTGGCGCAAGGTGTCTGGACGCCGCTGGCCATGCCGGCCACCGTCGTCGCCATTGTTGCTCCCTTTTTCCAGATGGTCTTGCTTGCGTGGGTTCTGGTCTATGCCTGGCACGGAAGAAGGGCGCCCGGGTTTCGTCTACTGATGAAGTTTCTTCTGGTCGTGCAGCCTTGGAGCATGGCTGAGGTTGCCTTCCTCGGCGTGGTCATCGCCTGTATCAAGTTGTCGAGCCTGGCCCAGGTGACGTTGGGTGCAGGCAGTTGGACCATGCTGGGGTCGGTGTGTCTGGCCGCGCTCGCCACCAAGCGTGACGTGCGCTGGCTGTGGGACGCCACCGACGCAAAGTCGACGAACGCTTTGGTCGGCGCGTCATGAAGGTGACCTTGACGCATAGCGCCCTGGATGGGGAGCACTTTGTTTCCGCCGATAGTTTTGGCGTGACCAGAGGGCGGGCGATAGCTCATCGCGGCCTGTGCAGACTGCGTTCGCTCCTCGTCGCATGCCTGTCCGTGCTGGCGGAGGCCTCACTTGGATTCGGTACATGGCATGTACTGTTGGCGATGGGCGAGGGTGGCTTCGTCGCCATGCGCAATATCCGGCAGGCGGCAACGTCCCGTTGCATCGAGGACGCCAATCCGTGAATACGCAACCAAGGGCGCATCAGATAGGCATCATCGAGTGCCATGTATGCAGCCTGGTCCTAAGTTTGCCGGGCGACCGGCACGATGCGGCGTGCCCACGCTGTAGAGCGCATCTTTATCGCAGGAAACGCTACAGCCTGGCGCGGGCATGGCTGTTATTGGTGATGGCGTTGCTGCTCTATGTGCCGGCGAACCTTTTGCCCGTGATGAAGATCCACGTTCTCGGCCAGGGCGAGCAACCGCTTACCATTATCGGCGGAGTCCTGGACCTCTGGCGCGACGGTGCTTACGACGTTGCGTTTGTCGTGTTTGTCGCCAGCGTTGCTTTGCCGTGCGCCAAGTTCGTTGCATTGACAGGTTTGTTGCTATCCGTGCAGTGGCGAACCAGGCAGGCCCGTTCTGGGCGGGCGAGGCTTCACGGGCTTCTGGAACTCATTGGATACTGGTCCATGCTCGATGTGCTGGTCGTGGGCATTCTGGCTAGCCTGGTGCAGTTTCAGGGGCTGGGCGAGATCGAGCCGGGTGCGGGCATATTTCTCTTCGGCACTTCGGTGATCCTGACTGTCTTTGCTGCGCACAGCTTTGACGCGCGACTTATCTGGGACGTCGTCGACGCGCCATCGAATCTTTAGCGGGCGTAGATCTCCCACGTTTACTGCGCCTCGCCATGAAGGGGCGTCGCCACATGCTAGGGACGCCTTCCGTTGCGCGCGTTAATCAGATCCTAAAACGGGCCGTGCATTCTGACTTCGCCATCGCCGGGCAGGCCAGCCGTCGGTATGCGCAGCCCTTCTCCTCATGGCCGCTTGTGGCGGCCAAGAATCAACGGAAATCAGTAACGATGAACAAGCTTATATGGCTCGGCCTGGCATGCGTGGTTCTGCTCAATGGATGCATTACGGTCGATCATCGCGACGATCATCGTGATCACCGGCGCGAACGTTATGACGAGTGCCGTCGCAATCACGATGCGCGATATTGCAATGACTGGCGATCGTGACGGGAATGACTCGCTGACGCTACAAGAGTGAAACTGCCCGCTCTTTCTTGACGCAAGCGACGGCATTGTGAGGATGAAGGCTTTCCTGATGCACGATGCGTACGTGAAAGTCCGCGATGCTTGCCTCGGCGTCTAGCGCCCGCTGAATTCGCCGCGCCGCATCCTCGCAAAACATCAGGTTGCTGCCATTGGCCAGTGCAAAGGCTTGCTCGTCCTGCCGCTTGACGATCGTCTGCACAGGTGTGCCAAGCGAAGCCTCAACGCGATCGACGAGCGCAGCCACATCCCATGCTGTGCACTGATTCAGTCGGGTCCATACGTAGGCGATGCTGCGTTGTGCATGGGGTGTGGCAGGCACTCCCTGTTCGCTGTCCAGCCAGGCAGACGCTGCATCGCGGGTCACCTGGGGTTGTGAAGAGAAGCGCTGTTCGAAGTGCTGCTGGATGACTTGCCGCGCGAGTGCCGCGGACGCGGGACAGGTAGAAGAGTAGGCGATCTCGGTGGCTACCGTGATATCGAGGCCGCGTTCGTCCAGGGTTCCTTCGATGGTGACAGGGTAGACGCGCCACCCGTGGAGATCGCTGCGCAATGCCTTGCGGCGTAGTGCCTGGTCGAAACGCAGGCGGATACGAGCGCGGTTGGCAAGTTCCTCGTGCGATTGCAGAAAGGCGCGTAACAGCTGCTCCAGTGTGCGGGCATTGAGCGGTGTATCGCCAAGGTGCTGGTCAATGAGACGGTACAGGCGCGACATGTGGATGCCGCGCTGATCGCTTCGGACAAGATTGACGAAGGCGTCGACACGGCCAATGACCTGTTGTGGCGAATCATGGCCAGCGGCAATGCGCATGGGCATGAGGATGTCCTCCATGCCAACCCACGCCAGTGGTCCGCTGGACACGGGCTCGGCAT
Organism: Dyella sp. ASV24; assembly: GCF_016428905.1. Taxonomy (GTDB): domain Bacteria; phylum Pseudomonadota; class Gammaproteobacteria; order Xanthomonadales; family Rhodanobacteraceae; genus Dyella. The sequence continues at coordinate 29,177 of NZ_JAELTQ010000003.1, forward strand.
GGACGTCGGGCATGAGGGAGAGCGGTTCGGCGATCTGCTTCACGTTGACCTTGGTGACATGGGGTGATGCGTCAGTGGTGTGGAGCGCCACGGTTCTGGTTCAGCGCGCTGACCGCCGCTGCGGCGTCGACTTGTTGCGCGCCATCCACCACTTTGCTGCTGCGCAAGAGCAGGTCGTGGGCATCGTGGGCATCGAGGTTCGGAGAGAGCGCGAGCAACAACGCAACGATGCCGCTCACGTGCGCGGCAGCCATGGACGAACCGGAAGTGAAGTCGTACCCGCCGCCTGGCTGGGTTGTCAGGATGTCGTTGCCTGGTGCACTGAGCACGCCGGCGGGCGCGGGGGAGGCATTGCTGACACGCACCACGAGTACGCCGGGTGCGCTGTCGGGGAATCCCGCGTGGCTTCCATCGGGCGGCATGGCCGCAACAATGATGCGTTGTTGCCCCAGCAACTGCTTTAGCAGTCTGTCCAGCAAGGGGTCGGGTGGTCCACCCAGGCTGAGGTTGATGACGCGTGCATCGGTATCGAGGATCGCGGCCAGGGCTTTGGCGAGCGTAAACGAATTGCAGTGCGCACCATCGGGGCTGTTGGCGGGATACCAGCAAGCCTTGTACACGCTGATGACGGCGCGAGGAGCTATGCCGACGATGCCGACATGGTTGTCGCCGATGGCGCCGATGATGCCGGCAACCTCGGTGCCATGCGGGTCACGATTGAACGCCGGGGCATTGCTGTCGACTTCGTTACTGGTGTCGTGAATGCGGCCCTGCAGATCGGGGTGCGAAGTGTCGACCCCGGTATCGACTATGGCGATGTGCACGCGATCGCCCTGGCTCACGTTGTGCGCCAGGGCGGCATCCGTTTCGACGAAGCCGCGTTGCAGGTTGGCGTAGGGGTCGTTGTATGCGTGTGCGGTGCTCTGCGCCTGCGAATACACGCTGTAATCCTGCAGCGGTTGCGCCAGTGCGACGCGGTCGTCCTTGGCCAGTACCGAGAGCAGCTCGTCGCGTGTCATGCCGGGTGGCGGCTCGAGCACGATGCAGTACAGGTTCAGCGCCTTGATGGGCCAGCCGACCACCTCATGCCATCCGTAGTGCTGCCGCATGGCCTGCAGCTCTGAAACGGCGCGCTGTCCTGCGCCGTAGTTCGCCGTAGGGACATACCCGAGCATGGTGGAGCCCGCGTGCGTGGGTGGCGGGTCCTGGGGGTTGGCGACGGCGAGCACAATGTCGCGCTCGCTGTTCATCGCGGTGACAGCACCGCTATTGGCAATGGTTTGATCGACCGCTGCACCCGTGGGCGGATCCGGGCGTAAAGGCGCACAGGCCCCCAGCAGGCTGGTGGCGAACAGGAGCAGCAGTGCGGCGTGCTTCATGGGCTGGCGGCGACAGGCTCGGCGAGGCGGATGCCATGCGTGGTGCGTAATTGTTGAAGGGCCACCTCTGCCGTGGACGTATGTGTAGGCATCACGGTGTAGGCGCCGACGTCGTTGGGGCCATTGACCACCTCAAGCTGCAATGAGTGCAGCAAGGTGTTCCAGTCGGCGAGCTTCATGTTCGTATCGGGAACCACGCGGATGGCGCCAGGCGCGATTTGTTGGGCCGGGCTGCTCAATGTGCGGTAAGGCGAGCGGCCGCTGTCGGACGACCAGAGTTCCACACCGAGGATGCCTATGCCCACGGCCTGCACCAGCACGGCAGCCACCAATGCGCGGGTGAGCCAGGCACTCACGCGCGCACGAGGTGCTGCCTCATCGGTTTCATCGGCGTCGATGCGCCCCATCAGTCGCTTGAGGCCGGCCTCAGGGTCGAGTTGGATGCCCGTGGGCAGGCTCAGTGCAAGGCGCAACCGGCTCTGTTGAGCGAACTCCTCGCGACAGGCTTCGCAGCGCGCAAGGTGGTCGGTGAGCCAGGCGCTTTGCTCCTGGGGAGCACTATCCTGCAAGACCCAGGGCATGGCGTCCCACGCCCGGGCACAATCCTGGTCGGTATCTTTCGTCGACTTCATGGCACGCGGTTCTCTTTGGGCGTGATCGGGTCGCCAGCCAGTGCTGGCAAGATGTTGCGCAGTTTCACCCTGGCGTGGAACAGGCGCGCCTTCACGGTGCCGACCGGGCATTGCATGATGGTCGCGACATCGTCCAGCGTGTGTCCCACGCCATAAACCAGTTCCACCACCACGCGTTGATCGGCCGACAGGCGCTCCATGGCCTTGCCTAGCCAGTCACGCAGCTCGCGATCCTCGCCGGGGTCAAAAGCCGGGGTGCGATCTTCGGGCAGTCCTTCGTCATCTACCGGCTCATCGCCGCGCTGTCGTAGCGCCTTCAGGCCACAGCGGTAGGTAATGCCGATGATCCAGGTCGATACGCGCGAGTCGCCGTTGAAGGAGCCGGCCTTCTGCCACACGATCCAGAAGCAGTCGTTGATGACTTCCTCGATGACATCGTTTCGGCGGGTAAGGCGAGACAGAAACCGGCAGAGCCGGCCGTGATAGGCGCGGTACAGCGTGGCCAGCGCGGCACGGTCTCCCGTCGCCATGCGCTGGAGCAGCAGGCGGTCCGTCTCGTCGGCATCGATATCGGCGTCTTTCATGGCTGAGGCGAAGGCAGGGTGTTACCCGGTAGGTGCCCGAAAAGGCCGAAATGGTTGCATCAAGGGCGCGCCGACCTATTCAGCGCGGGGGTGACCGGCTCTGCTTGCCGGCCGCGTTGAATTGACCAAAGCGTCCCTGGGTCAGAACGACCACGAGATCGTCGCGACCCAGGGCGACGCGGCCAGGTTGTCCTGGCGCAGGGTCGCGTCGACGAAGACACGATCCACTTCCACGCGCCACGGCCCCTGGCCCCAGAGCAGCCCCAAGTGTCCGTACCCATAGGAGTTTACGCGGTTGCCATTGCGATAGCGGTGAGCGCCGTATTCATCGTCGTACACGCGGTAATAAGGTACTTGTGCCTGGGCATAGCCGGCGCCCGCGGACACGGAGAAATGAAAGGGGAGCGGCCAGTGAACATCCAGGTCGGCGGCGCCGCGCAGCCGGTGGTCGTCGCCGCCCGTGGGGGCCAGGGCGGCGACACCCAGGGTGAGGACATCGCGGTAGATCCAGTTGGCGCTGCCTTCGGCGCGGTTGAAGGCCCCATTTCCGCGGCCGGGGTAATCGTAATAGGACAGGCCGGCGACGAATTGCCAGTCCGGCGCAATCTGCCAGGCGCGGGAGGCCTGGGCGAACGCTTCGGCGAGTGGGGTCGCATTGCGGGCTTCCGTACTGGCGGCGACGCCGAGCGACCAGCCCGACGGGAGTGTCCAGGATGCCGCCCCCTGCAGAATGGCCGTGTCAGGGGTAATGGCCAGGCCTCGGTCCACCAGCTGCGAGCTCAGTGCGACGGTGCCGCTCACATTTCCCGACTGCGCGCACGCGGACCACGGTATGCAGGCGCATGCGAGCCAGGTCAACAGCACGATAGCGGGCTGATGCCGCCGGTACGTGTCGACGCGGGCAGGTGGCTGGTCGGTGCCTTGTTTCATCGGCGCCCCGGTATGGAGACATCCACGCGAAGCGGAGCGGAAAACACCGCGGGCGGACATGGCCGGTTACTGCTGGCAGGAGCATCGCCGTGCAACATCGGCCCCAGGATTGATCCGCATCGGTGCCGCCCTAGGTTAGTGGGCGGAAAGACCTGTGTATACGTGGACGTCCTTCCGCGCATCAATGGTTCGACTGCAGGTAGGCGATCAGGTCATCGAGTTGCCCGGCATCGTCGAGCCCCGAGTACTTCATCTTGGTTCCGGGGTTGGCCTGTTTGGCGGGCTGCGACAGGTACCAGTGCAGCTTGTCTTCGGTCCATGTCCAGTCGGCGCTTTTGAGTGCATCCGAATAGCTATAGTCCGTCAGGTTGCCGGCGTGGCGCCCCACGATGCCGAACAGGCTGGGGCCCTTTTTGTTGTGACCTTGCCGGGTGGTATGGCATTCGGCGCATTCCTGCTTGAATACATTCGCTCCCGCGCTGGCATCCCCGGCCAGTGTGGGCTGGGCGCCTGCTCCGCAGAACAGCATCATCGTCATCAAGGCGCTGCGCGCCGCTCTCCCCAGCTTGGGTGTAGTCACGTCCAGGCTCCAGCAGGTGTCAGAACGCAACGCTTGCGCTCAAGGTAAAGGCATCGAGGTCTTTGGCTTGGGTCATGGGCACGCCGGGCGGCGCGCCGAAAATGTTGTCGCTCACGCCGTTGAAGCGCGTAAAGCGGAACCAGGTGGCAGCAATCTTCAGGTTCGCCTTTGATGTGAACGAATCATCCTTGCCGAACGGCGTCCAGTACAGACTGATCAAGTTCGCCGTGCTGTCCGGTGTGCCATAGGGCGGGTAGCGCGCCGGGTCTTCCGTGCCCGTGCTTACCAAGTGCGCCACCTGCAAGGCATAGCTTTGCTTAAAGGTGTAGGTCACGCTGAGCGTGCGGTCGTGCGCGTCGCCGTGCGACTTGGTCGCCAGTCCATTGATGGTGGGCGTGCTGCCATAGTCACGTTGTTCCAGGATGTTCACATAGCTCACCTGCACGATGTGTTCGCGATTGCCGAGGAACTGATACGTCAGGTCATAGCCCAGGTCGGTAATGTCATCGCTCTGCGCATTGCGCGGCAGCTGGCGCTTTGTTGTGAGCGCCACCACACCGGCGGAGAAGAACTGCCGCTTCATGTCTTTCATATACGCGAAGCGGAAGTAACCCGTGTCGCTGAGTCGGCCGGGATCCCCGCCGGTGCTGTAGCCCAGGTGATCTTGCACCGAGGTCGGCATCGCGTTGTAGGTGCCGATCTCGCCGTACCAGTTGTCGTCATACAGCGCATATACGCCGCCGCCGATCACGCGGTTGTAGAGCGAGTTGGGGCTGGACAGGTTGAGCAGCGTGCCGGATATCGCTGGTGGGCCGAGTGTCGACGCGTTGGGCAAGGCGCCGATAGGATCGTCGAACCCGGGGCTGTTGTTGATGCTTACGCCGACGATGGCGTCTTTGCCGGCAATCTTCAGATCCTTGGCTACGAAGCGCAGGTCCAGGTTGCTGAGTTTGGTGCTGAATTGATCCTTGCCGTTATTGTCCGTCTCCACCTTGACGAAGCCACCGAGGTGGTCGCTGATACGGCCCGCCAGATAGATGTCCGCTTCCGTGAGCTGCGTGGTGTTGTCGCCGCGCTCCGGTGCGGTGCGCGTGCCGATAAGTTGCGCGGCCACTGGAATCTTGATGCCCTGTCCGTCCGTGTCGGTGTACCCATTGAGTTTGAAACGCATGCCATAGGGCGTCAGCGCGGGACCATACGCGCCCGCGTGGCAATCCGCGCAGGCGGATCCCGTCTGGCGTGCGTACGCGGGCACCGCGTGTGCGCTATTGCCGGCCAGTATCGACAGCACGACAACGACTGCATAAATGGCGCACAAGGGCCAATGGCGGATCAGGGCAGGCTGCATGAGATCTCCTGGTCTCGATGGGGCTCGCGCGGTGGGGCGAACAATGGTCATGAACGGCGGCGCCCGGGCAGCATCAGCCGTAGCGTGCGATCGCGCAGTACGAAGTGGTGCCAGAGCGCCGCAGCCACATGCAGCGTGATCAGTGCGAGCAGCACCCAGGCGACGCCCTGGTGCCAATCAGTGAGGTTGTCGGCGAGATCCTCGTCACTGGCAACAAGGGCGGGCAGCGTGAGACCGAAGAAGTGCACAGGCTTGCCCTGCGCATTACTGAGTGCCCAGCCCAGCAGGGGTTGAACCAGCAACAGCGCGTACAGGGCCAGATGGGTCGAGCCGGCAGCGAAGCGGATCAACGGCGACGTGTTGCCCTCGGTCGGCCATTTGCCTGACCGGAAGCGCAGCGCCGCCCGCATAAAGAACAGCAACAGCACCAGTAACCCGAAATGGCGATGGCCTTCCAGCAGCCACATGCGAAGCGCGCGGCCGTCCACTTCGTCGCGCACCAGGATGAGGGTGACCGCTAAGGCGAGAAATAGCGCCGTCAGCCAGTGCATGGCTACCAATGTGCGCGGCCGCGCCGGTGGGCCATCGTCACGGACGTCGACGGGTGCGCGCGCTTGGCCGTTGTCTGTCGCCGACGACGTCTTGTTCTGCCATTCCATGTACGAACCTCTATGCCTCGCCTCATTGGTTCGCATGGACCATGCGCCTGTCGATCCCGATGAAACGGAAGCGATGGTCGCAAGGGGCGAACCTGCGTTGTGGCGTGAGTGCCCGGCGCGAACGGAAAGGTTGTGCCTACGTGTCGTTACCGCGAAAGAGATGTCACGCAACCTTGCGCGTGATGAATGGCACTCAATGCATAGAGTCCTTGATGACGACTCCACACGCCGGGTTGGGAGCATGGAAATCGAACGCGTTCAATTGCAGAAGCATGGTGACCACGGCGGGATGCTCATTGCCCTTGAGCAGGACATCAATGTCCCTTTCGTGATTCGCCGCGTGTACTACATCTTCTCGACGCAGCGCGACGTGCACCGAGGCAAGCACGCCCACCGGCACCTGCATCAACTGGCCGTGGCCGTGCGTGGCTCGGTGACCATCATGCTCGATGACGGCACGGGGCCGGTCGAGGTGGTGCTCAACGATCCATCCCAGGGTCTGCTGCTGGGCTGCATGGTGTGGCGGGAGCTGTACGACTTCAGCGACGACTGCGTATTGATGGTGCTGGCGGACCACCTCTACGATCCTGCTGACTACATCACCGACTACGACGTCTTCCTGAGTGAGGTGAAAGACCTTGCCTATCCGAACGGACTGGTGGCATGTCAAAGCGCCTAGTTCTGATCGGTGCGGGCGAGCTGGCGCAGATCGCCTGTGAGTATTTCGAGCACGACAGCGACTATGAGGTTGCGGCCTTTAGCGTGGAGAGCCCTTACCTGACCGAGCCTGAGCTGGCAGGACGGCCCGTGGTCCCGTACGAGGTGCTGGAGTCGCTCTATCCGCCCGCCGAGTTCGAGGCCTTTGTGGCGGTGCCTGCGAGTCAGCTCAATCGCCTGCGTGCACGCCTCTACCTGGACGCAAAAGGCCGAGGCTATCGCTTTGCGACCTACGTCAGCTCGCATGCCTTTGTATGGCGCAATGTCGAGATCGGCGAGAACAGCTTCATCTTCGAAAACAACGTGATTCAGCCGTTTGTACGCATTGGCAACAACTGCATTCTGTGGAGCGGAAACCATGTCGGGCATCGCACGGTGATTCGCGACCATGTCTTCGTGGCTTCGCATGCGGTCATCTCGGGTTACTGCGATGTCGGCGAAAGCAGCTTTATTGGCGTCAACACCACGTTCAACGACCACGTGAAAGTGGCGGCGGACAACGTGATCGGCTCCGGCGCGCTGGTCCATCGGGATACGGAGCCGGGAAAGGTCTATGTCGGGTCGCCCGCCAAGGCCGTTCCTGGGCGCTCCAGTTTTGACGTGAGGCTTTGAGTGCCCATGGCAACCTGGCGTAAGCAGGGGCTTGTCTTCGACACCGCGCGGCAGGGCGTGGGCGGATGGATGCGCCACTCGGCGCTCACGCCGACGCCATGGCGCATCGACACGTCCACCATCCGGGTTTATGCGGGTTTTCGCGACGACCAGGGCGTGAGCCGCATCGGCTATGTCGACGTGCTTGCGAAAGACCCCTCCGTCATCCTGCGCGTCAGCAGACAACCCGTGCTCGACGTGGGTCGTGCCGGCTGCTTCGATGACAACGGCATGATCCTGGGCGACGTGGTGGATACACCCGGTGGTCTCCACTTGTTCTATGTAGGCTTCCAACAGGTGGCGCGCGCCAAGTTCCTGGCCTTCACGGGTCTCGCCATGTCCACCGATGGCGGCGAGCATTTCGAGCGAATGCAGGAAACCCCCATCCTCGATCGTGCCCCCGGACGAAGCACCATCGGAGCCGTGCACACCGCGATGTTCGATGGCGTGCAATGGCGGCTCTGGTATGCGGTGGGCGACGACTGGGAGTGGATCGGCGGGCGGCCCTTTCCGCGCTATCACATCCGCTGTGTGACAACGCGCGATCTCACGGATATTCCCCGCGACGATCACATTTGCCTGATGCCGCAGGACAGCGAATACCGTATCGGGCGTCCGCGTGTGTATCGGGCCGGCGATCGTTACGCGATGCTTTTCACGCGAGGTAACGTCACCGGTGAGTATTTGCCTGGCGCGGCCTTCAGTGATGACGGGCTGGTCTGGGCGCGTCAGGACGAGGCGCTCGGTATCGGTCTTTCCGAGAGTGGTTGGGATTCGCGCACACTTTGTTATCCGGCGCTGCTTCCTCGTGGCGGCGATGTCCTGATGTTCTACAACGGCAATGACATGGGGCGGGACGGCTTTGGCGTAGCCGTGGCGCGACAATCCCTTTTCGATGGGGGCATCCATGCTTAAGGTGCGCCCCTACCAGCCATCGGACGCGGATGCCTGGAATGTTGTCGTGGGACGGTCGCGGAATGGCAACTTCCTGCATCAACGTGGCTACATGGACTATCACGCCGACCGCTTCGCCGACTGCTCGTTGCTGGTGGAGCGGGGGCAGGAGATCGTCGCGGTCTTTCCGGCCAATCTCCGCGGCAACGTGGTCAGCAGTCACGGAGGACTCACCTACGCAGGTGTTATCGCGACGCATGAGCTGCGTGCCGACTCCACCCTGAACGTGTTTGAGCTGATGGGTGAGTACTACCGGCGTAACGGCGTGGAGCGCGTCATCTACAAGCCAGTGCCACACGTCTTTCATGCGTATCCAGCCGAAGAGGATCTCTACGCCCTGCAGCGCGTAGGTGCACGCCTGAGTCGGCGCGATATCTCTTCTGTGATTCCGCTACGTCATGCCGCGGGTTTCTCGGACATGCGTCGAAGAGCCATTCGGCGGGCCGAAAGCGCAGGCGTGGAAATAGGGCAGGGCAAGGATCTGTCGGCCTATCACGCGCTGCTCAACGAGGTGCTGCGTCGGCACGATGCCGTGCCAACGCACAGCGCCGCCGAGCTTGCCCTGCTTCAATCCCGATTTCCAGAACAGATCGTGCTGCACGAGGCACGCCTGGACGGCGAACTGCTGGCGGGTGTGCTGGTGTACGACTTTGGGCGCACCGTGCACGCCCAGTACATCGCGGCGTCGGAGGAAGGTCGGCGTGTCGATGCGCTCAGCCTGCTGCTCGGCTCGCTGGTGGGCAGCGTATACGCCAATCGAAGCTACTTCAGCTTGGGCATCTCTACCGAGCGGAACGGTACCGTGCTCAATAGTGGCCTGGTGGCGCAGAAGGAGTCCTTCGGTGCGCGCGGTGTCGTGCACGACTTCTACGAGTGGGCGCTGTGATGGACGTGCCATTCCTTTCATTGCGCGACGTCAATGCACCGTACGTCGACGAGCTCAAGGCAGCTGCCGCGAGGGTGATCGATTCCGGCTGGTACGTGATGGGCAACGAATTGGCGGCATTCGAGCGTGAGTTCGCCGCTTACTGCGGTGTTGCGCACGCCATTGGCGTAGGCAATGGGCTGGATGCCCTTTCGCTGATCCTGCGCGGTTACAAGGAGATGGGGCGACTGCGCGATGGTGACGAGGTCATCGTTCCGGCGAACACCTTCATTGCCTCATTCCTCGCCATCACGGCCAACCAGTTGGTGCCGGTTCCCGTTGAGCCGGATCCGGAAACCTACAACATCGATCCGGCGCGGGTCGAGGCTGCGCTGGGCGTGCGAACGCGCGCGATCATGCCCGTTCATCTGTACGGCCAGCTGGCGGACATGGAGGCATTGGCGGATATCGCGCGGCGGCGCGAGTTGCTGCTGATCGAGGATGCCGCGCAGGCGCACGGCGCAAGTCGGGAAGGTCGCCGCGCCGGCGCCTTTGGCGACGCCTCCGGGTTCAGTTTCTTTCCCGCAAAGAACCTTGGTGCGCTGGGTGACGGCGGTGCGGTAGTCACCGGTGACAGCGAGCTCGCCGCGCGCGTGGCGGCGCTACGGAACTACGGCGCGGAAGTGAAGTACCACCATGTGTACCAGGGTCTCAATTCTCGGCTGGACGAGATGCAGGCGGCTCTGTTGCGAGTCAAGCTGGGGCATCTCGACGATGCGGTCATGCTCCGCCGATGGGTGGCGCGATGTTATCGGGATGCCATACGTCATCCGCACATTGAGCTGCCGCAGGTGCAGGCGGAAGACGCGCACGCCTGGCACTTGTTTGTGGTCCGCTGTGGTCGGCGCGAAGCGCTGAAAGCCCATCTGGCCGCTCACGGCGTACAGAGTCAGGTGCACTATCCGGTGCCAGCGCATCGCCAGCCCGCTTACCCGTCGTTGCACGGCATCGAGCTTCCGTTGACCGATCGATTGCATCGCGAAGTGCTGAGCTTGCCGATCAGCCCCGTGATGAGCAATGAGGCGGTCGAGCGCGTCATCGATGCATGCAATGCCTTTGAGAGCGCGTCATGAACATCGCGCGCGCCAGCCTCTACGCCTCAGTGGCCACGGCTGCGAAGCTGCTTGCTGGATTGGTGATCATCAAGTTGGTGGCCTGGATGGCAGGCCCTGAAGGCGTGGGCCGCCTCGGTCAGTTCATGAGCCTGATGTCAGTGTTGGCCGTCTGGGCCGGCGGCGGCATCAGTGCCGGCGTCGTGAAGTACGTCGCCGAGTATCGCGACGATCCGCAGAAACTGTCTCGCTTGCTGGCCGCCGCGTTGTGGTATGCGCTGTGCGCGTCATGCCTGATCGGTGCTGTCGGGCTTCTGCTCAGTCGGGAGATAGCGGTTTGGCTGTTAGGTGACGTCCGTTATCAACGCCTTATTGCCTTGCTGGCCGCCGCGCAGGTGGGCATTGCCCTGGCGAACTACCTTCTTGCCGTCATCAATGGCTTCATGGATGTGAAGCGGCTTGCCTGCATCCAGGGGCTGGGGTCGCTGCTCAGCATTGCATTGGCGTTGTGCCTGGCGCGCTGGCTGCATTTGTACGGCGCGTTGCTGGCGTTGGTGATCGGTCAGTTGTTGGTGCTTGCCGTAGGTCTTCCCGCCTGGTGGCGGAGTCCGTATTTCAGCCGGCACATGCTGCATATGCGCTTCGATCGCGAAATGACACTGCGGTTGGCCGCATTCTCCGTGATGACGTTGAGCTCGGCGCTGTTGCCTCCGTTGGTGAATATCGCCGTGCGCGACCATCTGGCTGCCCAGTTCGGTTGGGAGCATGTGGGCTACTGGCAGGCCGTGGGCAAGGTGTCCGATGCCTATTTGTTGTTCCTCACCACGGCGATCAACGTGTACTACCTGCCCAAGCTGGCGTCGACGCATGCGCGCGAATCGCTGGTGACGGAACTTCGCCTTGCCTACCGCTACGTCATGCCGGCCGTTGTGGTGTTGGCTTTGGGGGTTTACCTCTGCCGAGGCTGGGTGACGTCGTTGCTGTTCAGTGATGGCTTCGCGGCAGCCAACGTGCTGTATGCGCCGCAGCTGATCGGAGACGTCGTAAAGATCGCTTCCTTCGTGCTGTCGTACGTGATGCTGGCCAAGGCCATGACGGGCTTGTTCGTGGCTTCTGAGGTTGTCTTTTCCATCAGCTATGTCGCGTTGGTGTTTCTCTTCACAGGGCGCTTCGGATTGGTGGGTGCGATGTATGCATTCGCAGTGAATTATGTGCTTTACCTCGCTTTCAACATCATCGTCGTGCGTCGCTACCTGGGGGAACTATGACGAGGGGCGAAGCCGTGCTCGATGGCGGTGTATGTCAGCCACTGGTTTCCGTGCTGGTGCCCGCTTACAACCACGAGAACTTCGTGGAGCGCTGTCTGGACAGTGTGCTGGAGGAGCCGTATCCCGCGAAGGAAATCGTCATCATCGATGATGGATCGACAGACGCCACGGGTGAGCGGATTGCCGCCTGGATCGCACGACACGGCCATGAGCTGCCTGTCGAGTACGTGCGGAGAAAAAACAAGGGTATCGCAGCCACGCTCAACGAGTTGGCTGCGCGTGCGCGTGGTGACTTCCTGCGCCTCGGCGCTAGCGACGACTATCTGTTGCCCGGTGGCATCGAGGCCCAGGTGGACTATCTGCAGGCACATCCAAATAAGTGGGCTGTGATCGGCGATTCGCAGGTAGTGGATCGGAGGGGGCAACCCCTGCTCGGCAGCGGCATGCGCAACCTTCACCACGCGGACATGAGGCTCTACCAGACAGACGACGGCATCCGCCGTGCCGTGATCACCCAATGGGCCATCGGCGGCCCGGTGACACTGGTGCGTCGCCGTGCGTTGGAGCGGGTGGCAGGATGGAACGAAGGTCTGCGGTTCGACGACTGGGACTTCTTTCTTCGTCTCTGTGCGCACGATGCGATTGGCTTTATCGATCGCCATGTGTGCGCCTATCGCATTCACGACACCAACGTCAGCCGCACGCGCGACGCTCGCACGCGCATCCACAATCTTATCGAGGCCCGTGATGTGGCCATTCGTCGGATGGGCATGTTTGATGAGCCATATCGCACGCTTCTGCTCGCCCAGTCACACCTTATCGGCGCCAAGATCGCCTTTCTGCAGCGGCGCTTGTCGGCCGTCGCTGCGCATATGGCCGCGTACGCATGGCTGACGCAGGTGTCGCGAATGAGGAACGGCCCCTCCCGCCGCTTGGCGGCACCCACATGAAACAGCTTCTCCGCCTGCCGTCGTTCTACCTGAGTGTGCCGCTGCTGGTGGCGTGTGGCCTGACATTGCTCACGTATGACCTGCCACCCAATTACATGGAAGGCCTGTTGCTGCTTGCCGCGACGGCCATGGCTATCCTGGCCTTCGATGCCTTCGCAGGCATTCGTCTGCCGAGTAGCGAAGCGTTCCTTGCGCGCGACTACACAGGAACGCGCGACGCCCTTGTGGCTCTGGTCTTCGCGGCCTTGATCGTGATGTTCTGCGTGCTGGATCTGGTGTTGTTCCCGGTGCCCTTGTTTGCTTCCCCATCTTCTTACGCAAACATGGAGGGTGGCCGCGACCATGTCCGGCACGTGTCGGATATGTGCTGGGTGCTGCCGCCGATCGGCCTGTTGTGCGCGCGCCAGCGATGGCTTCGTGCCGCGCTCGTACTGACGGGCTTGGTCTTTCCGGTGCTGGTGATCGACCGTAACCGCATTTTTGCGGCGTTGTTCTCCGTGGCGCTGATCGTGCTGCTGCGGCGTAACGAAGCAAAGGCCTTGCCGTGGAAGCGGGTGCTGCTGTTGGCCATCGGTGGCGCGACGGTGTTCTCGGTGCTCGGCATCCTGCGCTCAGGCACGCTGGATTACGTGACGCTCCCTTTCAGTGACGTGTATCGGGACGCGCCGCAAGGCGTGAAGTGGCTGCTCCTGTACGCCAGCGCCGGGCCGTACAACTTTTCATCGATCTTGGCCAAGCAGTACACCGACACCCATTTCCTGATCAATCAGCTGGTCCCGATGGCTGGCTCGATCGTCACGGCGGACACTGGCATTCCTCTGGATGCCGCCAACATCAACGTCGGTACGGAGTTTTTTCCGTTCCTTATGGCGCTGGGGCCGGGTGGCGCCATGGCCTCCATGGTCGGCCTGTACCTGGTGCTGCTGTGGAGCGTGCGACGCGTGCAGCGTACGGTGCCGCTGTTCGGTCTGCTCATTTTCCTGCGTGTCTCCTACACGGCCCTCATGGCGCCTTTCGCACCGCAAGCCTTCACCTGGACCAGCTTCGGTTTCATCGCGCTATGTCTGTTGATGCAGTGGGTTGCCTCGCTGCTGCCGGATAGCCGTGCTCAAGGGTCCGTCGTTGAACACGACATGCCCGCCGGTCACGGGGCATCCCCTTCCATCCATTGACGAGTCAGGATCATGCAGCGAGACGAAGTTTACGTAGCGGATATGTGGCGGATCCTGGTCCGCGAATGGCCATGGTTCATCGCGGGAATGCTGGGGGTGATCGCAGCGGTCTTCGTGTTTGCCCAGTCGGCACGGCCGCAGTGGGAAGCCACGGGCTACATCCAGATCGGGCAGGTCGCGGGTGTTTTGCAGGGCCAGGATCCCAAGGTTGAACCGCTGGCTCGGGTGCTCGAACGTTTGAAGTTCGTACCGTTCCAGAATCAGGTGATGGCGCGCATTGGCATCGGCGAAAACACGCCGGAGGCGCGGCTCTATCGCAAGAGCATGAAGCTCGAGCCGCTGCCGTACGCCGGCCCGCTGGTGAAGTTCACGGTGAGGGGCTGGTCGCCGCAGCAGGCCAGGCAATTTGCTGAGGCTACCGTGGCGCAGCTACAGGCGCTGCATCAGCCATTGCTGGCCGAGCCGCTGGCCATGACCCGGGCGCGGCTGGACGAAGTGCAGGCGGATCTCGATATCGCCCAGAATCAGCGAAAACAGTTGATTCTGGCCGCTACGCCCAATGATGCGCGTGGCAGGGACGCGCAGGCCGCAGGCGTGGCCTCCATGCTGCTAACCAGCACGGACACGGAGATCCATACCTTGCGGCAGACGCGGGGTGAGCTCGCGGTACGCCTTAGTCCGAACTATACGTACGACACCTCGTTGATGTGGCCGGTCTACGTCCCTGCTGGGCCAGCTTTTCCGAATCTCCCCTTGATATGGGGAGTCGGCGTGTTGTTCGGTTTGGCGCTGGGCGCGTTCGCCGCGATCGCCAGGCATGCCATTCGGCGTGCAAGTGCAGCCACCGTCACATTCAACCAAACCAGCGATGCAAGGCACCTACCGACGAATGGCGGTCGTGGCGCAGCAACCGGGCGCGACTCCGCTACATCCAGTCCGCATGCAGGTATGAGAAGTCCATGATGGAGCAGGCAAGCCGACGTGCGCCGGAGGCGTCCTTGAACGAAGCGCAGCTGCTCGACACGCAGCGGGCTTTCGACAGTGTCGCCGAGGACTACGATGGTCCGCGTGGCAACAACGAACTGATCCAACGCATGCGTACCACGCTATGGGACACCGTGTGCAGGGAAGTACCGCAAGGAGCCCAGTTGCTGGACATTGGCTGCGGTACCGGTCTGGACGCCATCGAGTTCGCGCGGCGCGGTCACCAGATCATCGCCACGGACTGGTCGCCGGCCATGATCGGCCGCACGCGTTCGCGCGCAGCCGTGGCCGGGCTCGAATCCCATGTGGTAGCGATGCATCTGGGTGTGCAGCAACTCGACCAGTTGCATGAAGCGTTCGATGGCATCTATTCCAACTTCGGCCCGCTCAATTGCGCACCGGACCTGCATGCGGTGGCGGAGGAATGCGCGCGCCTGCTGAAGCCGGGCGGCAAGCTGGTGTTCTCCGTGATGGGTCGCATCTGCCCATGGGAACTGGGCCACTACGCCCTGCGCGGGCGCTTTCGCCGCGCTGGCGTGCGTGGCACGCGAGGGCCGGCGGCGGTGGGGATGAATCAACACACCATCTGGACGTACTACTACCTGCCGCGTGAGTTCTACCGCGCATTTGCTCCCTTGTTCTCCTTGCAAAGCTACCGCGCGTTGAGCCTGTTCATGCCGCCGCCCTATCTGGTGGACTACTACCGCAAGCGGCGACATTGGTATGAGCGGCTCGGTCGCCTCGATGATCACCTCGGAGCATTGCCTTTACTGCGCGACATGGGGGACCACTTCCTGATTGTCATGCGCAGGCGGTGAAACGATGGTCACGCGATCTGCTCAAACCCACGCCAGCCTGTGTGGTGCGACCTGCCTCCTGCCCGAAGGAGCATCTCGCGCGCCGTTACAGATGCGCGGCGGCTACATCGCTGCCTCCGTGCCGGCATGGGCATACCGTTTGGATCTGCCTGACCACCTGATTTTTCCCGGGCTGATCAATGCACACGATCACCTGCATGTGAATGCCGTGCCGCCACTCGCTACAACCGAGGTGTTTGCCAACAGCTATGCGTGGATCGACGCGTTTCAGGCGCACTTCGGCGCCCCCTCCGTTGAGGCTGCGTTGCAGGTGTCCAAGGCAGTGCGCCTGCGCCATGGCGGCTTGAAGAATCTGCTCGCTGGAGCGACCTGCGTCGCACACCATGATCCCTGGCACGAGGTGCTGGATGCCGGTGATTTTCCCGTGGCGTTGTTGCGGGACTACGGCTGGAGTTACGCACTGGGCTGGAGCTTCTACGGGCCGCCGGTGCAACAAAGCTTTGCTCGAACGCCCATGGATCGGCCCTGGCTTATCCATCTGGCCGAAGGGACCGATGCGACGGCGCAGACTGAATTGGCACAGCTGGATCAGCTCGGTTGTCTTGATTCGCGCAGCATACTGGTGCACGGCGTGGGGCTGTGCGAGCAGGACATTGAGCGAATCATCGCCACCGGGGCTGGTGTGGTGTGGTGTCCGACCAGCAACCAACGGCTATTGGGTCGCACGCTGCACCCACGGCGCCTGGCCGACGCAGGGCGATTGGCGTTGGGTACGGATTCGCGTCTGAGCGGGTCGCGTGACCTGCTGGAGGAGCTGCGCCATGTGGCCGCCGGTAGCGAACTCGAGACGTGGCAGTGGCTGGGGTTGGTGACGGCCGACGCGGCGCGGATATTGCGCATGCCGTCGCGTGGCGCGTTGCACCCGGGTGCGCATGCCGACCTTGTCGTCGTCGAGGATCGCGGTGGCGACCCGGTTCGGAGCCTGGTTGGCATCAGCCGGGCACAACTGCGCGCGGTGGTGCGCGATGGCCTGCCGCGCATCGCTGATCCGGATTTCGCGGACTGGTTCGATGCAGCGGGCGTGGAAACTGTTCCCATCACGCTGGACGGGCGCCCCAAACTGCTCGCCAAGTCGCTGGCGGACCCTGAGGTGATCGCGCTGGAGCCCGGTCTTGAGCTTCGGCCCACGCACAGCGGCGCAGCGTTTTCCCTTGAGGCATGTTACTGATGTTGCACACGCCGATCCTCGATCCCGCTGAAGCTTATGCCCTGTGGGCGCCCAGCTACCCGCCACACGCACACAACCCTGTGATGCAGGCGGAAGAGCGGGCCATGCTCGCTCTGCTGCCGCAAGATCTGAGCGGCCGCAATGTGCTGGATGCCGGCTGCGGCACCGGTCGTTATATGCGTTATGCCTCGCAACGCGGTGCTGCACGACTGCTCGGCGTCGATCTGTCGCGGGACATGTTGTTACGCGCCGACAACGAGCTGCGCAATGAGTGCAGGCGAATGCCCGTGGAGCTCATGCAGGGCGAGCTGGATGCCTTGCCTGTGGCCGACGCCTGGGCTGACCTTACGGTCTGCGGTTTGGCCGTTGGGCATGTCGAGCAGCTCGAATCGGTGCTGGCTGAACTCAGTCGCGTTACGCAACCCGGCGGCATGGTGCTGTGCAGTGATGTGCATCCCATCGGTCACGCGCTGGGTTGGTTGCGCGACTTTAAGGCCGAAGGCCGTCGCTACGCCGTGCGCCATACCGCGCATCTTTACAGCCATTGGCATACCGCATGCGCTGCGCTGGATCTGGAGATAGGTTGCGTGCTTGAGCCCATGATCGACCCTGCGGATATTCCAGCGGGAGCGCACTTCGATGCCGCCGCACTGCACGTACCGGTGGCTCTGGTCTTCCAGTTGTGGCGCAGGCCATGAGCTTGCCCATTCACGTTCCCATGAGTCGAGGGCCGCATACGCTGCTGGTCAACCCCACGATCACCTCGCGGTCCAGCGCGCGCTTTCCGCTGTCGTTGCTCCATCTGTCCACCTCGCTCGATCGCGCCGGTAGCAGCTGCATCATCGACGGCAACATGGATCGTGACTTCATCGATAGCACGCTCCGCGCCTTGGGCGAACGCGCGTGTAGCGCAGTCGGCGTCAGCGTGATGGGTGGGCCACAGATAGAGCCGGCCATCGCTGTGTCGCGCGCCATTCGCGCGCACCGTCCGGATGTGCCTATCGTATGGGGCGGTTACTTTCCCACGCTCTATACGGATACGGCGTTGTCTGCGCCCTATGTGGACTACGCCATTCGCGGGCAGGGCGAAGACAGCCTGCCGGAACTGGTGTCTGCGCTGCATGCCGGTGACGCGGCCGGGCTGGCGTCGGTCCATGGTCTGTCATGGAAAGGCGAGGGTGGCCTGATCCACAACCCGAGCCGGCCGTTCTCGCGCAACGGTCCGCCGGTGGTTTTGCCATACGAAAAGCTGGGCGATCCACGCCGTTATCTGGCACGCACGTTTCTCGGGCGCCGCACGGCGGCGCATCAGGCGTCGGTGGGTTGCCGCTTTCGCTGCACGTTCTGCGGTGTGGCGGCCATGTTCGGCGGCGCTACCGCGTTGCCGCCGATGGCGAGGCTGGAGCGGGATCTGGCTTACCTCAAGTACGAGCTTGGCGCGGATTCCATCCAGTACTTCGACCACAATTTCTTCGATCGCGAAGAGGACATGATCCCGCTGCTGGAAATCATGGCGCGTTACGAGCTGCCGTGGTGGTGCTATGCGCGCGCGGATGCCTTGCTCAACTTGTCCGAAAGCACATGGAAGCTGGTTCGCAAGAGTCGGATGCGCATGGCCTATATCGGCGCAGAATCGGCGAGCCCGGCCATGCTGAAGGAGATCCGCAAGGGTACGCGACCGGACCAGACACTGGCCGTTGCCGAATTGTGCCGGCGCCACGGGGTGATACCGGAACTGTCATTCATGGTGGCGCCACCGGAGAACACCGAAGAAGAAACCGAGCATACCTTCGAGTTCATTCGCGAACTGAAGCGTATCAATCCGCAGTCCGAAATCATTGTCTATATCTACACGCCACTGCCTGAGGGCAGCCGCCACGAGAAAGACCGAAACCGGCGCCCCTCCACGCCCTTGCTCGATCTCAACGGCGAGCCCGTGGTGTTTCCCTCGACACCGGAGGAGTGGACGCAGAAGCAGTGGGTAGATTACGCCTGCCATGCGGACGCGCCTTGGGTGAGCGACCGGCTGCGCCAACGCATCCATGATTTCGTTACCGTGCTGCGCTGCCGTTACCCCACCGTGCAGGATCTGCGTTCACCGCCTTGGGCGAAACGCACGCTGGCCGCAGCAGCATCGTGGCGTTATAGGCTGCGCCGATACGACCGCCCGTGGGAGTTGAACCTGGCGAACCGGCTGGTGCGCCTGCGCGTACCTCAGGTCTCGGGGCTCTGATCCGTGCCGCCACTCCATGTCGCGCAGATCAACTTTCATCCCGTGCCAGAAGGTCAGTGCCTGGCAGACACCTTGGTGCGATGGCCATCACTGCTCGATATCGCGGAAGCGGCGGCCGGCGCCGGGGCGCGGATTACGGTGATCCAGCGGGCGGCGCGGCAGGAGAGCCTGCATCGCAACGGCGTGGACTATCGCTTCGTGGTGGCGAAGGATCATGACCAGGGTGGTACCGACACTATCGCCAATCTATTGATCGAGCTGCGTGCAGACGTGCTGCACATCCACAGCCTGAGTGCCGCGGCCCAGGCGCATGCACTCTCGCGAGCACTGCCTGGTGTTCCGATGCTCTTGCAGGATCATGCGGACCGCATGCCGAGATGGTGGCGGCGCCCGCGTTGGCGGCGCTGGTACGCAGCAGCCCGCGGTGTGGCGTTCACGGCGCAGGAGTTGGCGCAGCCCTATATGTCCGCAAAGCTTTTCGGTGCATCGACGCAGCTGTTTGCGATACCCGAGTCCACCAGCCGCTTCACCCCGGGGAGCCGTGCACAGGCATGGTCCGAGACGGGGCTCTACGGCAACCCCTGCGTGGTCTGGGTTGGCCATCTGCAGTCTGGCAAGGATCCGCTGACGGTGTTGACTGGTTTTGCGCAGGCTGCCCAGTCCTTGCCGGACATGCGGCTGTGGTGCGCTTTCGGTAGCGCCCCTCTGTTGAGGCAGGTCCAGCAACACATCGCAGGGGATCCGCGCCTGAAAGAACGCGTTCATTTGCTTGGCAGAGTGCCTCATGAGCGTGTGCAATCGCTGATGCGGGCGGCTGACATCTTTGTTTCCGGCAGCCATGCCGAGAGTTGCGGTTACGCGCTGCTGGAAGCCATGGCCTGTGGCGCGACGCCGGTAGTGACCCGTATTCCCTCGTTTCGTGCGCTGACGGGCGACATGGGCCATCTATGGTCACCCGGCGACAGCGGCGAGCTTGCGCAAGCGCTGATCAAGGCAGCGGCGTTCCCCACATCCCCGCAAGCCGTGCGCGCCCACTTCGAGCGTCAACTGTCGCCAGAAGCGGTGGGACGGCGCTGGGTCGATGCCTACGGGCAGCTGGTCCGCGATGGTCGGGGAGATGCATCGTGAAGCTTGCGCTGGTGGTGCCCGGGGGCGTGGATCGCACCGGTGAGTTCCGCGTGATTCCGGTGTTGCTGGCATTGATCCGGCGGCTTGCCTGCGAGCACGAAGTTCACGTGTATGCGTTGCGGCAGGAAGCTCACGCCGACTGCTGGCGTCTGGCCGGGGCGCATATCCACAACATCGGTGACGGCTGGCCGCGCCTGCGTTCCATCAGCGCCATTCGCGACGAACATCGACGCGCGCCGTTCGATCTGGTGCATGCAATCTTCTCCGGTTCGTGCAGCCTGGTGGCGGTGGTGGCTGCCCTGTGGCTCGGTGTGCCGAGTCTGGTGCATATCGCGGGTGGCGAACTGGTGGCTATGCGTGAGATCAACTATGGCGGCCGCCGCTTTTTGAAGGGGCGATTGCGCGAAGCGCTTGTACTGCGCGGTGCTGACGCGGTGACCGCAGCGAGCGCACCCATCATCGACTCCCTGCGGGCGCTGGGGTTGCCAGCGCGCCGCGTGCCGCTGGGCGTGGATCTTCGCTGCTGGCCACCTAAACCACCACGATGCCGGCGCGACGGCCGCGCACGGCTTATCCACGTGGGCAGCCTCAACCGTGTGAAGGACCAGCCAACGCTGTTGCACGCGCTTGCCGTGCTGGTCGAGCAGGGGGTGGACTTCGAGATGGATATCGTGGGGCAGGACACTCTCGATGGCGAGATGCATCGGCTGGCTCATGAGCTGCGCCTCGACGGTCATGTGCATTTTCATGGTTTCAAGACGCAGCGCGAACTGCGCCCCATGATGGAAGCGGCTGATCTACTGGTGATGTCGTCCTGTCACGAGGCGGGGCCACTCGTGTCACTGGAGGCCGCTGTAGTGGGCGTGCCTACGGTCGGTACGGCCGTGGGGCATATCGCCGAGTGGTCGCCATCCGCGGCGATGGCCGTACCCGTGGGCGATTGGTCTGCGTTGGCAAAGGCCGTTCGACGTGTACTGGAGGATGACGCCTTCCGCCTGCGACTCGCGGTATCGGCGCATCGCCGCGCCGTGACGGAGGATGCCGATCACACAGCGCGTGCTTTCCAGGCGCTCTACCTTCAGGTGGTGACGGCAGGCCCGGGGCGCTGAGCCCACGTGGGTGACGTCTGCTCAAGTGCGGCGCGCACCACGTACATGGTGTCCGTGCGGGTTACCGGGTGCCGGAGCCAGGCGAGTGCGCGGCGCCACCGTGCGGCGGTTACCCATGGTGATGCTTGCAGCCAGAGTTGCGTGCGCACCATATCTTCCCGTTCCTGTCGTGCTTGCGCCGATGGGCGCAAGCGATTCATCACGAATTGCCCGGCCTCGCGGATGGATCGCGACCATTCGATGCCTGACCACGCATGCAGCCACAGTTCGGAGCAGGACGCCTTGGTTAGGGTGAGATGCCTGGATGCGAAGCGAAGCGGGCCGCGACATTCGGTCTCAAGCTCGTACAGCAGCGAAGGCGGAACGGCGCCGGTGTAATAGCGTGACACCAGCAATAGTGGAGGCAGCGCCCACCAGGGAGATTCCGTGGTGCCATCGCCCCAGAGCGCCAGCCACTCGCTGCGCACCATACGGGCTGCCAGCAGCGAAATATCGTTCAGATGAATGAGCCGCATGGTGCGATTGCAGATGTTGCCCGCTGCGTGCAACAGCAAATGGCTCATCAGTGCGCCACGCGATGGATACGGGTTGATACCTGGTACCGGCGACCGCGGGTAGATGCAACTCGTGATATCCACGACGGCAATCGGAAGCCGTTCCTGTATGCGCGTATGCAATTCGATATTGACCGGTGTGTCGCAGTGTTCGCCTAGGCAGGCCACGTTGGCGTGATCCGCCGGCTTGTAGACCCGATGTTTCCAACCAATGAACGACAGGACATAGCCCATGCCTTCGAGCATGACGCCAGCGCGCTCCTGATGGTCCTCGCTCACCAGCAGGTCAATATCGGCCATGGGGCGTTCGCCCGCTGCATAAAGCCCCATGGCGTGGAGCGCTGCGCCCTTGAGCGCCACTAGTGGCACGCCCGCATCGCGCGCCAGTGCGTCGATGCGATCCAGCAGGGTATCGATGCGCTCGTGGCGTCGCGCTACATGCTCGTACTGACTTTCCAGGAACCGTGTCCACTCGGAATTCTGCCAGCGGACATAAGTATGAAGCTGGCCGGCGACGCCATGAACGACCGCCGCCGCCGTGGCCAGTCGCCATTCCAGTGCGTTCCAGTCGGGTGTATCGCCCGTGGGGTGCGCGAACTCGATGGCGAGCGTTTCGGTCGTGCGCTGCAGGCCTGCCTTGATGTGTTCAAGCGATGGCTTGGCGCATGGCGTGGCGCGATGGTCAGGCATGGTGTGACGTTCCTGCGCGTAGCGGCGCGTCCAGAGGGGGCGTGCGATGTGCGGCCTCGCTTTCGATCAGCACGCGCCATCGTCCATCCAGCGTGCGGGAGGCTTGACGGTATCGGTCGGGCAGATCGACCACCTTCCATTGCTGTACGATGACTTGTTCGTGCAGCAGGTCGCGCACGCGACGATAGAACTCTGAGTCGTAGGCCCCCTGGAACATCATGGCCAGGTCGTCGCTGTCCCGCCAATGCGTCTTCTCGCCGAGCTGTGCTTTCACCTGTTCGTAGAAACGCGTGCCTGGCAATGGGTAGGAGACGCTGACGCCGATGTCGTCCGGCGCGGCGCGCGTAATGAGATCGCGTGTGGCTAGAAGGTCTTCGAGCTGCTCGCCCAGATAGCCGAGTTGGATGAAGAAGCCAACGCGGATACCTTGCGCGCCCAGTCGCTCACGCGCAGTGATCAGATCGGCGACCTTGGTGCCCTTGTTCATGTGGTCCAGTACGCGCTGGCTTCCACTTTCTGCGCCAATCCAGGCTTCCGTGCAGCCGGCGTGGCTCAGTGCTGCCGCCATGCGCTCGCTGATAAGGTCGGCGCGGGTCTGGATGGTGAAGGGAATGGCGCCGCCTATCTGGTTGACGTGTGTAGCAAAGGCTTCAACCCAGTCCACGTGGAATCCAAAGATGTCATCGGCGAGCCAGATATGGTCCACGTGGAAGTGGTGCTTGAGATACGCCATCTCCGCCGCGACATCCTCGGCGGATCGGCGGTTGTAATGGTTGCCCCAGATGGGCTTGGCGCACCAGTTGCAACGAAACGGGCAGCCACGCGATGCCGCCATGTTGAGGCTGAAATGGCCGTGCCGTTCCAACCAGAACGTACGGTAGCGCTCCACGTCGATCAGGTCCCATGCGGGCTGGCCGACGATACGCGGATCGGGTGGCGCCGCGCCGATGCGCGTCAACTGCAGCGTGTCGCGTTCCATTGATGCCACGCCGGCGAGACCGGCCACCCAGTCACGGGTGTGGATGGAGGGATTCTGGTCCAGTCGGCGGACCAATTCGACCAAGGGCGCGATGCCTTCGCCGATCAGTACGGCATCCGCGCCCGCGGCGAGGAAAGCATCAGGTTGGTCAGAGGCGTCGGAGCCCGCGACGATCACGCGTGCACCTGATGCGCGGGCCAGGGTGATCATCTCGCATGCCGCATCGCGCATGCGGGCCAGGCACATCTTGGTCAGGTAATTGAAGTTGTCCTCATAGATAAGGACAACATCGGGCTTGGATGCAGGTAACGTCTCCGCATAGTCCTCGACAGCTTCGGCAAGCATGGCGTCGAACAGGGAAACCTGGTGACCCATGCGACGCAAGAGCGCGGCCACATGGATGGTCGCGAGCGGCGGATAGGGCTTGCCGCGTTCCCATTGCTTGCGGTCGAACTTCAGGAAATAGGAGTGACCGACCTGAATGGTTAACATCTTGGAAGGATCTCCGTCGTTGCCGTTGGGCGAGCTGCTCCGGCGCATCCACGGCAGGTCGGCGATCTAGCCTCCAGCGTTTTACGCTCGTCAGGCGTGAGTGCCGCGAAGGGGCTCAGCGGTTGCGTTGTCTCGCTGAAATATTTGGATGTCCATTCGTATCGGCGTGTGCTATCACATGGCCGCCTGACATCATCGATATGTGCCATGACATTCGAGCCCGAGACGAGCGACCTTCTCGCCGACCCCTTCCTCGAGCGACCTGCGTGCAGGCGATCGATCGAGTACTGGATACTGGGTCGTCGCTTTCGGTTCACCAGTGAGAGTGAGGCGCTTCTTTCAGTGGTGGATGCCGCGTACGCGGGGCTTCCTCCGCACGTGCTTTCGGCAGACCCGACGCCACTTCAGATCGAACTGCGCGTAGCACCGCTCCGCAGCGAGTGGTCAGGTGAAGAGCCTCCGCCGGTGCGCATGCAGTCCGGAGCAGGCTTGTTATGCGGAGTCGTGGATGCGACCAACTATGTCGCGATATCCCCCGCAACGGCTCATGCACTCATCGTGGCATCCCAGGATATGCTGGCCTTTCCTTATCAGCTGCGTTACGAACTCATCGAGTTCGCGGTGTTTACCCTGGCTACGCGGGTGCAGGGCTTGATCCCCTTGCATGGTGCCTGCGTTGGCTTGCAGGGCCGCGGGCTTCTGATCATGGGTGCCAGCGGGGCAGGGAAGTCGACACTGGCGTTACACGGCATGTTGGAAGGGCTGGAGCTTCTCGCCGAGGATGCCGTGTTTGTGCATACGGAAAGCCTGCGCGCTACTGGTGTTCCCAACTTTATCCATGTGCGCCGGGATGGACTGGCCTGGGTAGACAACGAGCAACATCGTGAATGGATCGCCGGCTCGCCGACGATCCGGCGTCGTAGCGGGGTGGAGAAATTCGAGATCGATCTCCGCAAGGGGCCGGCAAGCCTGGCTACGTCGCTCGCGCTTACCGGTATCGTGTTTCTTGCGCCGTCCGATTCGACGATGGCCGCGGCGCAGCTTCGCCCTATCAGTGGAGAAGATGTGTCGGCCCGCCTTACTGTCGAGCAACCCTACGCCGCCAGCCAGCAGGGATGGGCGGCCTTTATGCGTGAAGTGAGCCGACTGAGAGCATTTGAGTTGGTGCGCGGCCGTACCCCGCTGGAATCCGTCCGAGTGCTCGGGCAACTGCTGGGCTGATCGCCATTCACCCGCGCTGCGAGCAACCCTTTTCCTTCCGGGCCGCACTCATCGACAGGAGCGGTTGAATCGGGTGGGGTCTTGCATAGTCATCAGGTGCCAACTGAACCGCGGCAGGCGCGGTCGCGCAACGACATGGAGGTCTGACATGCCCGTCGCATGGCAGGGTCTGTTGCGTGAGCGGGTGAATGGTCTGCCGCGGTCCTTTTTTGAGACGTTGCGGCCTCTGGGGCTATGGCGTATCGCAGCCTACGTGGCATTGTCGATCGGTAGCGCATTGACCGGTGGCATCGCGGCCTTGCTGGTAGCGCCAATGATCCAGCCTGGTTCCGTGGACTGGCTGGGTGGCCGATGGCAAGTACCTGGTGCCAGCATGGAGCTGCGCGCACTGCTCTTTGTGGCGGCGTCGGCGGTGTTTGCGTTGGTGCGTTGGCGCGCTGCCCGATTGGCAGCGTGGCTTGCCAGCAACTACGGCATGCAACTACGTGGCCGTGTGCATGAAAGCCTGATCGAGGCGCCTCTCTCCTCGCTGGCAGACGCCACTTCCGCGGAACTCGCCAACGTGCTGACGCACAATGTCGAGATCGTGACGCAGGGCTTCAATGCCCTGATGCAATTGTTAGTGGCTGGAATCACGACCCTGGTCAGCCTGGGGTTTGCGCTCTGGGTATCGCCTCCACTCGTGCTGGCAGTGCCGGTGCTGGTGACATGTTCGTTGGTTGCCGCGCGTTTCAGCAGCCGCGAACACGCTGCGGTGAGTCGGCGCTACGTAACCGACATGACGCGGCTGTTCTGGATGAGCGAGGACTTTCCGCGCCGCTGGCGGCATATCAAGTCGTTCGGACAAGAACAGGCAGAGAAGGCGCACCATGCGGCCGCGTCAGGGCAATTGGGCGAGGGTTACCGCCGTCAGCTGGAATTGATCGCGTCCGGACGCTTGGTGATTGAAGTACTCGCGGCCGTCGGCGTCGCAGGGATCTTCGTGGTGGCGCATCGATGGCACGGCATCGATCAGGCGTCACTGGTTGCTGTGTGCCTGTTGCTGGGGCGTTTGCTTCCTTATCTCGTTTCCACCCGCCAAAGCGTTCATCAGCTTGCATCCGCCATACCGGCTTTCGCGTTGTGGTGCAGGTATGCGAGCACGCCACCTTCAGCGTCCACTCACGCGATGGAAGCTCAAGCCACCGAGCCCCTGCATATTGAGTCGTTGTCTATCGCGGATCCCATGACGCTTTGCGTGAAAGATCTGTGGCTCTATCCGGGCGAACTGGTTTTGATCCGTGGCGAGTCCGGCATCGGCAAGACCAGCCTGGCGGACGTGCTTGCGGGCATGAATCGTCCCGCGGCGTTTACGGCATGGCTGGGCGCACGCCGCATGGACTTTGACCACTATCGCGCATGGGTGCGCAGCGGCGCTTACATCAGCCAGAGCGTGCGGCCATGGCAGCGGACGGTGCGCGACTGCCTGCGTTGGGCGGCGACGGACGCCAGCGAAGAAGCCATGCATGCGGCGCTTGTTGACGTGGGCCTGGACAAGCGCCTTGCATCGTCGGGAGGTGGACTCGACGCCACGCTGGATGGTTCCTCGGGTCGGTTATCAGGCGGGGAGATCCAGCGGCTGCTATTGGCGCAGGTATTATTGCGGCGCCCAACCCTGGCCATTCTCGATGAGGCGACCAGCGCACTTGATGCGGGAGCCGAGGCGCGGGTGCTGACGACCCTCAGGCAACGATTGCCGGATACGATCCTGATCGTGATCTCCCATCGCGTCGGCGTTGCCAGCCTGGCGGATCGGAGCCTGACGATAAGCGCGGATCTCGTCGTGACCATCAATGAGTCGATCGAGCGCTACAACACCCGTGCAGACGCAGCCTTGCACTAAGCCTCAGCGAACGGCATGCCCAGGCGGCGACGATAGGTCTGATAGTAGCCCGGCGTGTGATGGAGCTGCTCGCCGTGCGCGAGCGATTCGTCAGAGAGGATTCGGCAGAGGAAAAACGTATGAGAGCCGATTTCCTGGCTGTGCAGCAAGGTCAACTCATGCACACACAGCGCTGAAGCCACCGCTGGAATGCTCAGCTCCCGTGAAGGACAAACAGGAAATGGCAGGGCGTCCCAGTCCTTCAGCGGCACTTTGTGGTGCTCACTGAGTTTGTAAGCCATGGGCTTCATGGTTGCGGGAATACAGGATAGGGCAACACGGCCCGTTTCACGCATGACTTGGGCGGAAACGTTGGTGCTCCGTAACGCGAGCGAGTACAGCCCGCTCCGCGACAATGGCCCGATCAGGTCCATCGGAAACATGTTCCGGTGATAGGGGGTGTCCACAGAGACGAGCACGACCGGTCTGGGACACAAGTACGCAACCATCAGCTGTTGAACTGCAATGGGGGCCATCAACGCGTGATGCGAGGAAGGTTGCCGTTGCATGAGCCGGTTCTGCAGCCATCGGTTCCAGGCACTTCTCGGCCAGCCGAGGCAATGGTGCTCGCCTGCCGTGACGCGATACAGCGTGGGTGAGGCCTGCTCGCCGATGCCTAGTGAAACCATCCGTGTCAGTCGCAGGTCGCCCACCCGCTTGCCGGTGACACTATCGCAATACTCGATGACCGGCCGTTGGCCTGCGTCGATACTGGTGGCGATGACCAGCGGCTTGAGCGACGCCACGGTGTGGTCCGTGGTGACATCGGTCACGCCGTCATCTCCGTGCAGATACGCAGCAACTGCGTGTTGGGGAGCGGCAACGGCCACCGTCGACCATTGCGGCAGCGGGCGTATCAGCGGACGTATCCAATCCTTCCACATGTCAGATGCGCCGAAACAACAGGAACATGTAGAGCTGTGTCGCCATGCCGAAGCCGCCGGGCTCGATCCGCTCCAGGCGGAAATGGGGCGCAGCTGATCGTGCCACCACGCGCGGCGCAAAACGATGGATGCGGCTTTCGCTTGGGATGGCGTAATGGCCGCGGCGCAGTAGATGGAAGATGTTGGCCAGCCACCAGCCGTAGCGCGCATCGCCCAGGTAATAAGGGTTGAGCATGCTCGTCAGCACAAAACCGCCCTTGCGGACCGTGTGCGACAGCTCGTCGAAGAGCCGGGTGTGATCCGCGAAATGGTTGAATACGGCGAAATTCGCCGTTACTGCGAACACCCTGCATGCGTCGGTGGCATCGATGTCGACGATGGTCTGCCGATCGAGTTCTTCGCGGCAATACATCAAAAGATGATCTCGCATGGCGGACGAAGGTTCATAGACAAACGTGCGATGCCCGTGAGCCGCGTAGGTCCTGGCGTCAATGCCCGTACCTGCACCAAAGTCGAGTATGTCTGCGCCGTGCGGCAGCAGCTCCATCACCATTCGCTGAAAGCGGCTACGTACAGCCACGTCCCGGCGGGAGGTCAAGAAAAACTGGTGGTACTGCTCACCCGTATGCATGCCGCCAGCCACCTTCTTGACGATTGCTGTCTCAACTCGCGCCAGCCAAGAAGCGCAGGAGTGGCCATCAGGCCCTTCCTGTCTGGCACTCTGTGAGTGCCATATCGGCTAATGAAAGTTGCGGTGGTGGAGCAGAGACGCAGCCGGGGCCGTCAGCCTCTTGTCAGGACAATGACAACGCTTGTGCTTGGCATAGGGTCATGAGATCGATCGGTGAAAGCTCGATCTCCACTCTTGGAACGCCAGCGCCGGTAAGCACGGTGGTATGAGCGAGTAGCGTTTCGTCGATGAATGCCGGAATGTCCGGCACCGCAATGGGGGTCACCGATGTGGGCGGGTAACCCACCCGATCCTGCAGATCGGACAGGGGTGCCATTTCCAGTCGCCCGGCATCCAGTTTCTTTGCAAGGCTGGAGAGATCTACCCGCTTGTCCATGCCGCACACGACCAGGTAATGGCGTGCGTCGACGCGGCTCTTGAGGAATAGCGTCTTGGTGATGCGTGAAAGGTCATAGCCGAGGGCATCGGCGAAGTCGTTCGGTGTCCGGATCGGTCGCTCGAAATCGTCATGCCGGTGCACTTTGTAGGCGGTTTTCGCCGCACTCAATGCATCGATGATGCGAGGCGCCGCCTGTGGATGATCTTCGGACGTGATGGTCATGCCAAACCGCTGGGCGGCCTCCTCGAAATGCGAGCGAAAGCGTTCCGGTACCGCATTGCCATAGATCTTTACGTACTCGCGGAACAGGTGTGCGTTGTCTTTGAGGAACAGGATGTCGGTCGGCACCATATGGCGAATGACCAGCATCGGTACCGGACTGTATAGCGGACGGAACTCCGGATTCCATAGGCCGCGCTTGTCCGGTGGCCCGGCGTGAAACTCGCCGACCATCAGGCCGTTTGGCACGAAGTGCCGTTGCAGGTCCGCCTGCGCCGCTTCGATCACTCCCGCGACATCGTCTTCGGCGAGGTAGGGAAACAGCACCATGAGCGACTTGAACTGCGCCTCATTGCCCGATACGGGTTCAAGTTCGATGAAGCGCTCCATCTCGCGTAGAAGAATGGCCTTGATGGCGTCAATGTCCAGGTCATCGTCCTCATAGACGGTCGCGAACATCAGCTTCTTCATCAAGGCGCCAGGCACAAAGGGGCACATGGGGCCATTGCGGCCGAGCTCCGGATGCGGCGCGCACAGATAGTCCCTTGCCCAGCGGGCAATGGTCGCGGCGGCAGGATGCCCTGCGGAGGCGGCCATGTGCACGGGAAGCAACGGAGGCGCGGCACGATCAAGGGTCCTTTCGGTCAACGTCTGGGCCATGGCGAATCCTTACCAATGGAGTGATGGAGGCGGTTGACGATGCATTCGCCGGGGCGGATGCGCGGGAGTTCAGGCGATAGCGGTGGTCCGAATGTCTCCGCGCACGCGTGGGTCTTGTCGTGCAAAGGTTTGGTAGCGCTGGTGCGCGAGTTCCGTGATGGGGCCAGGCGTGAAGCTGCGCCCGTCGATGCGATGTGCCGGAAGCACTTTTCCGTAGTTCCCGGTGCTGAAGACCTCGTCGGCGTCCAGTACGTCGTTCAAGCTCAATCGCCGCTCCACCACGGTGACGCCGGCTTCGCCAAGCAGGCCGATCACCCGTGCGCGCGTGATGCCGGCAAGAAAGCTGCCATCAGGCACCGGCGTGTGAACGACGCCGTTCCTGACGATCATCAGGTTGCTGGTGGAAAACTCCACGATGTCACCGTCGGCATTGGCCATCAGTGCGTTGTCGAAGCCGCGCTGATGGGCGTAGTGAAGTGCCTGCTGAGTCATGGGATACAGGCAGCTGGCCTTTGCCAAGGTCGGCGCCATGTCGGGAGATGGGCGGCGGAAGGGACACGAGCAGGCGCTGAATCCCGCGCGCGACGGCATGGGCGCACGATGGATCACGATGGCGCATTCGGTGCTGTCGGGCTCGGGAATGATGAAGCCCCGCCGCGCAAAGAACATCGGGCGGATGTACAACTCTGCGCCCTGCTCGAAGCGGGACACCCCGTCACGGCAAAGCGCGGCCAGTGTCCTGGCGTCCAGCGTCGGCCGCATCAGCATATGCGTGGCCGAGCGCAACAGGCGTTCGCAGTGCAGGTCCAGATCCGGTATCAGGTTGTCGTAGGCGCGCGCGCCGTCGAAGACGCTGTTGCCCATCCAGAAGCTGTTGTCGCTCAGCCCTAGCAGCGGCTGGTGTTCGGTGGTCCAGTCATCACCGTGCCAATACAAAGCGTCCATTCCGTCTCTCCAGAATGCCCATCACCGGGTCATGCGTTTTCCGTGATGGCCGTGCCCTGCGGGCAGGGCGGTCATCAGATGGCGGCGCGAAAGAAATACGTGGTGCGTTTCTTGATGACGCCGTTCTCGAGTTCATAGGCGTCCGCAAAACGTTCAGCGAGCGTCTCGCCGGTTTTGGAACGGCCATGGAAATGGCCCCAGCAGATCGCCTTGCCACCGTCGCGGAGGCCACCGTCGAGCGAATGCTTGCCCTCGGCGATGATTCGAGTCGAGCTGTAGAAGGTGAGCAGCGCGTCGATGCCTTCGATGGGCGGATAGCCCGGGCGTTCGTACACCACGTTTGCATGGAAGAACTGAGGCAGGTCGTTCCAGGTGGCGGTGTCGATGGTGCGGAAAAGGTCTTCGAACCAGCTGCGCGGTGGTTGCGTGCTCATGCGCTCACCTCACTGTGACGGCGCACGCTGAGCGGACGCATGTCGGTCCATTCGCGTTCGATATGCGCCAGGCAGTCGGTTCGTGTGCCCTGGTGGCCTTCGGCGCGCCAGCCCAGCGGGATGTCCCTTCCACTAGGCCAGATCGAATATTGCAGCTCGTCGTTGATGACTACGACGAATTGTTCTTCGCTTGTTGCCTGCATGGTGTGTCTCCTTGACATCGGTCCATCGGAAAGTGGCGAGCGAACACCGGCGCGAACGTTGCGACGCGCCCAGTGCTGAGTTCAAGCCGGCGACAGCGTCTGGCTTTCGATCAGCTTGAGTGTGTGTACACGGGTGAAAAGCTCTTCAAGTGTTTCCACTTCAAACAATGTGGCGAGCGGGATATCGACGCCATGCTTCTCGCTGACGGTGGCGCAGAAGCGCATGGCGCTCAGCGAATCGCCACCGATATCGAAGAAGTTGTCGCCCGGCTGGATCTGCGGCTGGCCAAGCAACTGACGCATGCAGTCGAGTAGTGACTGGGTCAGTGCATCTGTTTCCTTCGCCAGGGGCACGCCATCGGCCGCGGATTTCTTGGCTGGGTCATTGACAAGTTCGGCCAACGCCCGGCGATCGACCTTGCCATTGATGGTCAGGGGCAGTGCGTCGAGGAATGCGATGGTTCGCGGAACCATGTAGTCCGGCAGTGCTTCTCGAAGATGCTGTAGCAACGTGGGTGCATCCACATGATCGCTATCGCTGCGTCGCACCGCGAATGCGTGGAGCTCGGAAGCACCAGTAGATGGTTTGGCATGGATGACACAAACGTCTGCCAGAGAATCCGTTGCGCGCAACAGGGTTTCGATTTCACCAAGCTCCACGCGAAAGCCGCGGATCTTCACCTGTGTGTCGATGCGACCGAGATAGTCCAGTCGACCATCGACCGCCTGGCGCACCAGGTCGCCAGTGCGATACATGCGCGAACCATCCGTGGCGAACGGGTCGGGTAGAAAGCGCTCCGCCGTCAGTGCGGGGTTGCCGAGATATCCCTGTGCCAGCCCAGTACCTGCGATGAAGAGCTCGCCTTCGGCGCCAAGCGGCGCGGCCAGTCCGTTCTTGTCGAGCACATAGGCGGCCGTGCCAGGGATTGGCGTTCCAATCGGGATCGCCGTATCGCTGGGTACGTCGGACGTCATGACGTGGCAATGCGAGAACGTTGTGACCTCGGTTGGACCATAGCCATTGACCAGCGCGCAACCGCCTGACTGGACGAACTGACTGGCAGCGGCAGGTGACATCACATCGCCACCGGCAAGGAGTACGCGGACGCTGGGCAAGCGTGACAGGGCTTCCCCGCCCAGTGCATTGAAGACGCCTGTGCTCAGCAGCAGCACGGTGACACGGTGGGCTTCGACCAATGCACTGATCTCCTTGCCCGAGATGCGCGGCGGCGCCACGACCAGCGTCGCACCGGTAAGCAAGGCGCCCCAGATTTCGAACGTGGAGCCATCGAAAGCGATGGACATGCCGTGATAGACGACGTCGTCCGGCATGAAGCTGCAATAGTTTGCTCCGGTCACCAGGTCAAGAATGGCCCGATGTGGAATACATACGCCTTTGGCCTCGTTGGTGGAACCTGAGGTGTAGATGACGTAGGCCAGTTCGAGTGGATGGAGATCGAGCGTGGGCAAGGGCTGCGTATGTTCGACGGACGCGACATCGACGGTGAGTCGCTTGCCGGTGAACCAGTCCGGCGCTGGTGCTCCCTTGGCGATGGCGAGAACCTTGATGCCCGCCGCTACCGCTTGCGCCGCCAGACGCTGTCCGGGCGCGGCTGGATCGAAAGGCACATACACAGCACCGATTTTCAGGATGGCGAGCATCGCCACGATCGCCTCGGCCGACCGGTCCATGTACAGGCCCACGCAATCGCCGCGCTCCGCGCCTTGGTCGAGCAGGGTGCGCGCGGCGGCGTCGGACAGCCGGTCAAGCGCGCTGTAGCTGAAGCGTGCCTCGCCGTGGATGATCGCCGTCTTCTCCGGCAAGGCGCGCACGACGTGTGCGAACGCGACGGGCAGGGAAGGCGATGGCGGAAATGGCGCATGGGTATTGCGTGCGACGCTCCTGCCTGAAGCGGCGGTGGGCATCGTGCCTGCAAGCATTCGGTCGACCATCCTTCTTCTCCAAGCCTTGCCCTGCATGGGCTCGCATCGGCGGGCCCGGTTTCTGGCATCGCATCCGTGCCACCTGTTGGCGCACGAACACCCCTCACACGATGTGTCGGCGCACGTCAGTACAGGCCAGGTCCTCCACCAGAGCGTCCGCCAATGTGGTCACGTGCTGGTGCATGAACATATGCCCGCCGTTGAATGCGCGACTTCGGAACGACGCACGGGTTTCCCTGCGCCACGACGCGAAGGCGTCGCCCACGCTGTCGTCCTGGCGGCCGTGGTAGGCGTACACCGGGACGTCCAACGGAGCGCTCTGTGGTTCGTGGGTTTCAAACAGCTTCAGATCCGCGCGCATGGATGGCGCGGAGAGCGTGATCAGTTCGGGCGAGGCAAGCAGTTCGTCCGGAACGCCGCCCAGATCGCGCAGTGCTTCGAACATGGCGCGATCGTCCATGCGGTGCAGCAGTTGCGGATGCTCGATGGACGTCGGTCCACGCAGTGCGCAGACCACCAAAGCGATGGGCGGTAGTGCGGATGAATCGCCATCTGTCGCCAGGCGTTGCATCACGTTCAGCGCCACCAGCGCGCCGAAGCTATACCCGAGGAAGGCATAGGGTTCGCGCAACTGTGGGCGTAGTTCGGTGGCAAGGGCGGTCTCAAGTTCCGGCCACGTGTCGATACAGCGTTCGCCACGTCGCCTGCCACGACCCGGGAGATCCATCGCCACCATCTCCATGCGGCCTCGCAACTGGCCGGCCAACGGCCTGAAGTTCCATGAGCTGCCGCCGGCGTAAGGGAAGCAGAAGAGCTTGGGCAGACTCATGGGAGTGATGCCTCGGCGGTCCGCGATGGTTTCATGTCGGGCGGCGCTCGACGGAAGAGCGCGTCGTCGGCCTGCTGCTGGATAACGTCCTTGTCCAGGATCACCGAGTCGGGAATGGCGTCAGGCAGGGTTTCCTCCAGGCGCCGCAGTGGCGGATAGAGCAAGCCCAACACGGTGAGCGCAATGGAAAGCAGCCCGACGATCATGATCATGACCGCCGTACCGCGCGCTGCGCCTTGGCCTACCCAGTGCTGGACGAACGAAGCCATCTGCGCATCGGCGAGCATCGGCTGGAAGATCCTGTCGACCAGCCAGCCGGCGAGCAGCGTGCCCAGCGGCATCAACGAGCGGGCCAGCATCTGGTTGGCGGCGATCACCCGCCCTTGCAGTTCCAGCCCCACCTTGACCTGTACCAGCGACAGCCAGTGCGCATTGATGAAGGCGGTGCACACGCCAATGCCGAACATGCCGGCCATTGGATAGATCGCGACAGGACTGACCGCCATGATCATGGCTGACACGCCGAACAAGGCGACGAACCCGACCATGCCGACCACCCGGCGTCGCAAGCCGCCCCAAAGACTCATTGCAAGGCTGCCCACCAGCATGCCTGCGCCGTTCATGGCCATTACCGTGCCCAGGGTGGCCGTCGTGGAGAACGCCATCACTAGTGGCGTCACCAGCACCAGCACCATGCTCGCGAGGCAATTGCCCAGCGCGAAGAACACCGCGAGCGCAATCATGCCGTGGCGCTTCAGGATGTAACGCCAGCCATGCGTCACTTCCTTCCAGAACGGCTCTTCCAGCCGGCGGAACAACGCGTACGGAAAGCGCACGGCGACCAGCGTGGCAAAGGCGATGACGTAGCTGGCGATGTCCAGTACCAGGATGTGATCCAGTCCCAGCCGCAGCATCAGCACACCGCCGAACATTTGCCCGATCAGCAGACCCGACGCGCCGCCCAGTTGTACGAAGCCGTTGGCATGGCCGAGGTAACGTTTGGGAGCAAGCTGCGCGATGGCTGCGGTATAGGCGGGTTGCCGGAACGCGCTGGCGATGGCGCTCAACGTTGCGACGACGTAGAGCGTGCTGACGTGCAGTCGCCCACTCCAGGCAAGCGTGGCGGTGACCACCACGACCAGTACGCAGAAGAGGTCGCAAGCCATCATGATCTTGCGTCGGTCCCATCGATCGGCTGCCGCGCCAGCGATGGGCAATACAAGGATGCCTGGCAGAATGCCAAGCGCCGACATCATCGCGAAATCGGAGACGACGCCTGTCTGCTGATACACCCAGACGCCCAGTGCAAACGTGGAAAGCCCCGTGCCGATCACTGAGATGAGCTGGCCCAGCGAGACGAGCAGGAAGGTGGCGAGCGTCGCTGTCGGTGCGCGCGCCGCTTGCTGCGGAGGTGGCACATGCGCCGTTGGCTCGACACGTTCAGTGACGCCACGTTGCCAGCGCCTTGCCTGCTGAGTACCAAGTTCGGCGAGCTCGCGCGCCTGGTGCTTCTGAAAGAAGTGCCCTGCGCCCGGGATGATCTCCAGCGATACGTCACGGCTGAATCGCTGCCACTCCAGGTATTCCTCGCCATGGAACTCCGTGGCGCGGTCGCGCTCGCCCACCACGCACACGAGCGGGGCATGGAGCATGGGGGCATCGGCGGCGCGGTAGTGGCGTGTATAGAAATCCTCCGCCTGCCGTCCGTCGTGGCGCATGTTGCGTACAAGGAACTCCAGTTCCTTGGGGTCTTCGTCACCCGCCGCGCCACCGGTGACCAGCAATCCATCGAGGATGGAACGGGTGGAAACCAGGCCGTCGGTAGGAAGCACCCGACTGATGGCGTCGAAAACGGTGCCGGGAAGGCGCGGGATAGGGAAAGAGCCGCCCACCACCACGCCAAGCACATTCTGTGCGCCACGCGCCTCCAGCTGCTGCGCAATGGCGACGGCCATGCCTGCGCCGAGGCAATGGCCGTAAAGCAGCACGGGCCCGCGTACGATGCGCTCGATCTCATCCGCGCATCGGGCGGCCACCGTGTCGAATGGCTGCAAGGGATCATCCGGACGCGCGTAATCGTGTCCGGGAAGCTCCACGGCATACAGCGCATCGCTTTCCGGCAGGCAGGTCGACAATGCGAGATAGGAAATGGCGCTGCCACCGCCGAACGGTACGCAGACCCAGGTGATGCCGTTCGGCTGTGCCCCGTGTGGCGTGAGCCGGTGCAGCAAGCCTTCGTGGCTGGATGCCGTGCGGGAGAGATGGTCGGCCAGCAGCTCCACGGTGGGCTGACGGAATAGATCCATCACGCTCAGGCCGCGGCCGATGCCGCGAACGGCACGGACCGCCTTGAAGGAATCGCCGCCAAGGTCGAAGAAGTTTTCGTCGATGCCGAAGCTATCGAAGCCGAGCAGCGAGGACCATACCGTTGCGATTTCGGCTTCGAGCGCGTTGCGCGGGAGTCGCACATCAGCGTCTGCGGGACGCTCCTGGCTGGGCACCGGCAGGGCAAAGCGGTCGAGTTTGCCATTCGCGTTGAGCGGCAGGCGCGCGATGGGTACGAAAGCCGTGGGCACCATGTAGTCAGGCAGCGCCGCGCGCAACGCGAGGCGTAGTGCCTCGATGACCTCTCGATCGTGATCGCGCTCGGTGTCTTCGCTCATGACCAGGTACGCCACCAGGCGTTTGTCGCCCGGTGTGTCTTCGCGCAGGATCACGCGCGCTTCCTTCACTGCGTCGTGTGTCAGTAGCGATTCGATCTCGGCTGTTTCGACGCGATAGCCGCGGATCTTGACCTGATGATCGATACGCCCCAGGAATTCCACAGTGCCATCGGCGCGCACGCGCGCGAGGTCGCCGGTGCGATAAAGCCGGCCGCCGGGCTCGCCAAACGGATCGGGAACAAAGCGCTCAGCTGTAAGCCCGGGACGAGCCAGATAGCCGCGCGTGATGCCGGCGCCACCGATATGCAGCTCGCCCGGAATACCCGTTGCCACCAACTGCAGGTTGGCGTCCAGCACATAAGTCCGCACGTTGCCGAGTGGTCGCCCCAGTGGCAGCGTTCCCCCCAAGTCTGGCAGCTCCGCGGGAACGGTGTACGTAAGGGCGGCCACACTGCTTTCGGTGGGTCCGTAATGATTCTGTATGACGAGCCCCGGCCTCGCGGCGCGCACCTCGGCCACGGTCTGCCAGCCACAGGCCTCACCCGCAAAAATCAGGCAACGCTGTGGCAGCAGATCCTCGATGGGGGCCATGGAGCACAACGTTTCGAAGTGACTGGGGACCAGCTTCAGTACGTCAGGGCGATGTCTGCGCATGTAGTCGGCAAACGCCATCGGCTCGGTGACGCGCGCATGCGACATGACGTGTACGCAGCCGCCACTGGTCAGCGCGCCGTACAACATGGTGGTGCCCAGGTCGGCGGCGAACGTGGAAACCATGGCGAAATGGCTGCCCCGCGGCACATCGAGCCGACGCATCACGCCGTGCAAGTAGTTCAGATAGTGACGGTGCTCGACGCCCACACCTTTGGGGCGACCGGTCGAGCCGGAGGTAAAGAGCACATACATCAGGTTGTTGCCGCCATGTACTACTGGTACGGCAGTGGCGGGCTGGGCTGCGATCAGTGACTCGTCGCGGTCTATGCAGATCGCGCGAATACCTGGCCCCGCGTCGAGCGGGGCGACCAGATGCGATTCGGTAAGGCACAGCGTTGCGCCGGCATCCTCAAGCATGAAGCGCACGCGGTCGACAGGGTAGGTGGCATCGATGGGCACATAGGCAGCGCCGGCCTTGAGAATGCCGAGCAGGGCGGCGACCGTCTTGTGCGTGCGCTCCATGTACAGGCCCACGCGTTGGTCAGCGCCTGCGCCATGGGATCGGAGGCAGGCTGCCATGCGGTTGGACCACGCATCAAGCTCCCGATAACTCAGGCACGCGTCCTCATGCATTACGGCAGGCGCATCTGGAGTCTCCGCGACATGGGTGCCAAACAGCTCGACGATGTCGCGTGCCGACGGGTACTCGGTCGCGGTGTGGTTGAACGTTGCCAGCAGGGCCTGGCGCTCGTCATCATCGATCCAGTCCAGCAACGCGAGCGGCGCATCCGGCCGGCGCAGCATGTCCTGCAGGAGGTTGCCCAGGTGGCGAATCATCCGCGCCACGGTGTCGCGATGGTAGAGGTCCGTGTTGTACGTCACCGCACCGCTCAGCCCATCGTCGAGGTCGTCGATGGCCCAGCTCAGGTCGAACTTGGCGGTACCGGTGTCGATCGGCATATCGCGCGCCACGATGCCTTCCAGGTCCAGTGCGACGCGAGGCACGTTGTTGATGGACAGCATCACTTGAAACACGGGCGTATGCCCGAACTGTCGCTCAGGCGCGATGGCCTCCACCAGCTTGTCGAATGGCAGGGCCTGATGATCGACCACAGCCATCCATTCTTCCTTCACCTGCTGAAACAATGCGCGCGCCGTAACTGCCCGGCCAGGGCGCACGCGCATGGCCAGCGTGTTGACGAAGCAGCCGATCAGGCCTTCCCATTCGGGAACATCGCGACCCGCCACCGGCGTGCCGATGACCAGATCGC
Organism: Dyella sp. ASV24; assembly: GCF_016428905.1. Lineage (GTDB taxonomy): Bacteria > Pseudomonadota > Gammaproteobacteria > Xanthomonadales > Rhodanobacteraceae > Dyella. The sequence continues at coordinate 68,111 of NZ_JAELTQ010000003.1, forward strand.
CTTGTCCGCTGTAGCGCTGGTATAGCGCGCCAAGCGCTGCGAGGAAGATGACGAAGGGCGTGACGCGTTCCTGCAGGGCGAATGCCCTCAGTGCTTTCTGCGTGCCGTCCAGGCGAAACGATTCGATGGCGCCGGATGTGCCTTGAATGGCCGGGCGAGGGCGGTCAGCAGGCAGCTCCAGCAGCGCAGGTGCGCCCGCCAGCCGCTGTTGCCAGATGCCAAGCTGACGATCGAGCACTTCGCCGCGTAGCTGTTGTGCTTGCCAGTGCGCAAAGTCCGCGTACTGCAACGGGAGCTCCGATATCGGCTCCGCTTCTCCGCGCCGTGCCGCGTTATAAGACAGGCCGAGTTCGCGCAGCAGCACGCCGACCGACCAGCCGTCGGCGGCAATGTGATGCAGGTTGATCAACAGAAGGCTTTCATTTTCACCCGAACGCCACAGGGTCGCCCGCAACGGTGGTTCGTGTTCCAGCGCAAAGGGTGTGCTGGCTTCGGTGGTTGCGAGTGAAAGCAGCTGATCGAGTGATTCGTCGGCATGCCCGTCAATCACGCGGAGGCTGATCTCATGCTCTGAACGGACGATGGCTACGGGCACACCGCGATCATCGCGATAGCTGGTGCGCAGTATCTCGTGCCGCCGTGCCACATCGCGCAGGGCGCACTCGAGTCGCGTGGCATCGACCTGACCTTGCAGCGCAAGTGCGATGGGGATGTTGTACGCGGCGCTTCCGGGATGCCATTGGTCAAGGAACCACAGGCGTCTCTGGATGAAAGACAGTGGCGTGCCAGCTTCAGACGGTCGTGGCGTAATCCTAGGCGCTTCCTGGTGGGTGGCCTGTGCCTTGCGAAGGCGCCGCTCCAGCAGGCGGCGACGGGCATCCATGTCCGACCCGAGTGTGCTCATGCTGCACTTCCTTTGCGTGCCGACAGGTCCGCCAGTGAGTCGCTCTCGTCCCGGGCCAGTGCGCGTGCGACATCGACGTCATCCATGGCTTCGATCTGCTCCATCAGTGCTTCCTCGATGCGCAGCGCAAGTGCGGCAATCGTTGGTGACTCGAACAGCAGCCTTAAAGACAGCGGGAGTTCCAGCCGCTCGCTGGCACGCGCCATGACCTGCGCGGCAAGAATCGACTGTCCGCCGAGTGCGAAGAAATCGTCCTCCACGCTGACCTCAGGCAGTCCCAGCACTTCGCTGATGATGGAAGCAAGAATCTCTTCTGTCAGTGTGCGCGGCGCTACGTACGCGTGTCTGGCGCGGTATCCCAGCGCTTCCGGCGAAGGCAGGGCGCGCCGGTCGATCTTGCCGTTGGGCGTGCGAGGAAATACGTCCAGTGGAACGATCGCCGCAGGAATCATGTGCTCAGGCAGGCGTGCGCGCAGGTGGGCAGTCAGTGCATGACCATCGGCTTCCATGCCGGGAAACGGAACCACATAGGCCACCAGCTGCTTGCCACCGACCCCCAGCGACTGCGCCGTGACGACCGTGTCCTCTACCTGCGGATGCTGACGCAGCACGGCCTCGATCTCGCCTAGCTCGATGCGAAACCCGCGGATTTTGACCTGGTCGTCGACGCGTTCGACGAAGGCAATGGAGCCATCCGGCAAATAGCGCGCGTGGTCGCCGGTGCGATACAGCCGTGCACCTGTCGATACGGCTGGGTCGTTCGCAACGAATGGATCGGGAACGAACCGTTCGGCAGTGAGGCCGGGGCGGCCGAGATAACCCCGCGCCAACCCAGCGCCGCCGATGTAGAGCTCCCCGGTAACGCCTGGTGGCACCGGTTCCATGTTCGCATCCAGCACGTAGACGCGGGCATGTGGAATCGGTCGCCCAATAGGTGGCGGCCCGCCGTTGGGAATACAACGCGCCATGGTCGTGCAGATGGTTGCCTCGGTCGGTCCGTAGGCATTGATAAAACGGCGACCCTCCGCCCAGCGATCCACGAGTTCGGCAGAACAGGCCTCTCCGCCCGCAATGACGGACTTCAGTGCAGGAAGATCGTCCGCCGGTACCGTAGCAAGCACCGATGCAGGCAGGACGATAACGCTCACCTCGTGCTCGCGAAGCAATCGCGCCAACGGCTCACCACCAATGACATCCGCCGGACGAAGCAGCAGGCGGGCGCCGGCAGACAGGGTCATGCACACATCTGACACCGAGACATCGAAGCCAAATGACACGAATTGCAGGACGCAACTGTGCGCATAGACGCCGAAGCCTTCGATCTTCGCCTTGACCAAATTGAAGAGCGCGCCGTGAGAGACCTCTACGCCTTTCGGTTTTCCGGTGGAACCGGAGGTGTAGATGATGTACGCGAGGTCACCAGGCGCAGGGCCGCCTTCCGGCGCTGCTTCCGGTTGGCGAGCTAGCGCCGCGCTGTCGCCATCCCAATCCCATAGGGTCGGGGGGCGGTTTAAAGTTTGCCGTTCAAGCAGTGTATCGGCGCGCTCCCGGATGCCTTGGCCGGTGATCAGCAGCCTGGGATGCGCATCGTCGACCATGAAGGCGATGCGCTCGTCAGGATAGGCCGGGTCGAGCGGCAGATAGACACCGCCCGCCTTGAAGATGGCGAGCATGGTGCAGACGAGTTCCGGACTGCGTTCCAGCCATACGCCGACAGGAACCTCGGGGCGTACACCTTGTTGACGTAGCACATGCGCCAACTGGTTGGCGCGACGTTCAAGCTCGCCATAGGTCCATGCGGTATGGCCTGCGATCAGCGCTACCGCGTCAGGGTTGTTTCGCGCGTGCGTCTCAAACAGCGTGTGCGCCATACCTTTGGGCGGCTCGCCTCCGGTGGCATTCCATGTGCGGATGGCGCGCCTGCGCTCGGTAACGTCGAACAGCGGGAGCTCATCCGTCGAGGTATCCGGGTTGGCGATCGCCTCCGACAGCAGCACATTGAAGTGCGTGAGCATGCGCTGCGCTGTCGATGCGTCGAACAGGTCGCTGTTGTATTCCAGCGAAAGCGTGGCTCCACTTTCGAGTGGATCAAGCACTAGCGCTAGATCGAAGCGTGCGCGGTCGGTGGGTACCTCTCCCGTGTAGCTCATCCGCAATGAAGGCGATAGCTGGGCGGATGGTCGGACGGTCTGCACCACGAGCATCGCCTGGAACACCGGCGAATGGGCAAGTTCCCGCTGCGCGCCCAGTGTGCCGACCAATTCACCAAAGGGGAATTCGCCGTGCGAATAGGCTTTGAGACAAGTGTTGCGCACTTGTTGAAGGAACTGGCGAAACGGCATGCGGCTTCCCACTCGCATGCGCATAGCCACGGTATTGACGAAGAAGCCGATCAGGTTGCGCGTATCCTTGTCGGAGCGCAGCGCAAACGGGCTGCCAATCACTACCTCCTGTTGACCCGCATATCGGCACAGCCAGATGGCAAGCGCGGCCAGCAGGTACATATAGGGCGTGACGCGCTCGCGGCGGCTGGCCTGCTCCAGTTCCTCCACCCATGTGCCGGTCACGGGTATGGATAGCGTCGCGCCGCGGTACGTCTGCACAGACGGGCGGGGTCGATCTGCGGGAAGCGCAAGTACCGGGAGCTCACCCTCCAGCTCTTTGGTCCAGAAATCCGCCAGACGCTGACGATGTTCACCACTGATGCGTCGGCGCTCGGTGCTGGCGGCCTCATGGCTTTGCAGGGGTAGGGCGGGCAACGATGCCGGCTCACCGGCCAGTAGGGCCGGATAGATGAACTCAAGTTCTCTCAGGAAAATATCGATCGATGCGCCATCGAAAATGATGTGATGAACGGTAAGTACAAACTGATGCGTACTCTCGTTGAATCGATACAGCACACCGCGCAATAGTGGCGGGCGGGCGAGATCGAATGGTTGATTGAGGATGGTGCGCTGATGCTGCTGCGCCAACTTATCGGCGTTCTCGTGGCCACGCAGATCTTCGACGGCTAACGTGAATGCCTCGGGTGGCGCATCGATAAGAACGGCTTCGCCGTGTCGATCCGAGAAACCGGTGCGAAGCACGTCGTGACGACGAAGGACTTCGGCGATGGACTGTTCAAGTACCGCGATGTCCACCGCGCCGTGCAGGTTGAAGATCATCGAGGCGTTGTAAAGCGCCTTGTCTTCTGCGATTCGATCAATGATCCAGAGACGTTCTTGGGCAAACGACAGGCTGGGAATCGCGGAAGTCATCGGTAATCGACCGACCGCGGCAGGGAGGGTCGAGTATTTCGATGAACGGCAGCATCTCGTTCATTCGAGCCTTCCATGTAGCGGGATGGCTTGTGGTCATGCGTATGCCAAGACAACGATTCCACGCGATATTCCTCCGCAAGCACGATTTCCATCAGCCGGTCGGTACAACTTCGCGAAACTTGTTTTTCTTGTCATCGAGTGCGGCGAAAATCGCACGCACGAAGTCAGGGGTGTGGCCACGAGATCACCAACGCGTAAGCGTTGCTCGCCACAAGAGGTCGCGATATCACACGATTCCTCTGGCATCGAAAACTGGGTCACAGACGCGGACCGCAAAGGCGCGGTTCCATCAGTTGCCAGTTGATGCACTCCCCAAAATACGCCCGCATTCATTGCATTGGGCGCGCCCTGATGCGGTGCTCAAGGCCGGATCGATTGAGCAATAAAACCAGCGGCAAGTGCAAGAGCGAACGGGTGCGCTGCGCATTTGACTTGCAAGAGAAGCTGCAGATTGCAGATGCGACTTTACTTGAAGGATCGCCTTCAAGGCGGGGACTTCAATCAGAACTTGATATTGGCCAATCGATTTTACTGACAGATATTTCTTACATAAATTGTAGGCGTTGACTTACAATTTTTTCCAGTCGATCGCGTCGAGCGTTCGGTGATGTCGGAGTCGAAGATCATTGCTCGCGGCTGCGTCGCTGAGCATAGCGCTGGTTGTGAAATCGATGTGTACGTGTGCCGTCGATCGTCTATGAAGTTGCCAGCAACTTGATGCATTGCATGGTGCGGTCGAATCAGCGAGCGCCGTATCGCGGGTCATGCGAGCTGCGCTGGCACATTGAGCTTGGCGATGAGTGCTGGGCACTTTGGGCTGGACATTCCGCTACGTCTGCTTTCGACTCACATGGAACCTTCCGGTGACGCGCCGGCCCCCGATCCTGTTGGCGGCGCCATCCGAAGAGACGCGCGGCGCTGTGCATCAAAAGGTGTCTCAGCAGTTTCTGTCGTCATGGAGCCTCCTGCGCCAGCGAGGCGAGGGGCTAGGGTGGCCGATACGCTGAGGGTTCCGAGGCGCGACCGGTACTTTCTGCACTTGCGCGCTTAGGCTCGTAAGGCAGACTCGCTGATTTCGTGGAGTGAATCCGCGGACATCGTGCTATCTCCTCGCTGCGCCATTTCACGGCTACGGCGGGGGAAACGGGGAATCATGTACGCGATACTGCTGGTGGACGATCACGCGATGTTCCGTGAGGGTGTGCTGCTGACCATTACCAGGGCTCATCCGGCCCTGGAGGTCCATGCGGCCTCGTCCGGCGCATCAGCCCTGGCGGCACTGGAGGCGCACCCGGATATCGGACTGGTAGTGATGGATTTCTACTTGCCGGACATGCCAGGCAGCGCCCTTGTGCGCCAGTTGCGAGCGACGCGCCGTGACATCCAGATCCTGGTGGTGTCCGCCTCGGAAGATCCCGCCGATGTGCATCGCGCGCTGCAGGCGGGCGCGGGCGGGTTCATTCACAAGACCGCCGGTAGTCAGAGCCTGCTGGATGCGCTTTCTCGCGTGTCGGCGGGATTGAGTTATCTGCCGGACACTTATTCGCCCGCCGGCGATGACGCTGCGCCGCGTGATGAGGCCGCTTTGCTGGCCAGGCTGACGCCACGGCAGACAGAGGTGCTGCGCCTGGTGTGCGAAGGCATGCGCAATGCCGAGATATCGCAGCGACTGGGTATGACGGAAAAGACCGTCAAGGCCCATATGTCGGTGATCCTCAGCGTGCTTGATGTGCCCAATCGCACCCAGGCGAGCCTGTTGGCGCGTCGGGCGGGCTTGCTCGGCAAGCCCAGCTAGGTTGATGGCCCCTGGGGACATCCTCGCTGGGAGCTACGGCAGATCGAAGGCGACAGCTACGGCGTTGCCGCAGGATCAGGCCGATGGAACATGAAACAGTACAGGGGCGATTCCATGGGTGATGACAACGCGCGGCCCGGGCGGCCGTACGACGCAGCGACCATGACCATGGCAATCGATGCCGATCATGTTCGCGAGATTCAGCTCTCCGCGTTGCGGCGAAGCTTTCCCTTCGCCCTGTTCGGCTCGACGCTGGTCGCCTGCATGACGGCCAACGTGCTCTATCGCTCTGTGCCAGCTGCCGAGCTGTGGACTTGGCTTGGCATCTCGCTGTTCACCTCGGCCTGTCGGCTCGCGGCCTTGATCCGGTACTCCCTCACGCTGGCCCAACCCGGGGCGGGTGAGCGCTGGCTGCGGCGCATGGCCATGGGAAACCTGGTGTCGGGCATGCTGTGGGGCGGCGGATTTGCCTATTGGTCGTTCACGGTACCCATCGAATATCAGCTGTTCTTTATCGTGATCCTGTTTGGGTTAGGCACGGGCGTCATCTATTCCAACTACATGATCCTGCCCGTGGCGTATGCCTTTTTGTTGCCTGCGTTCGCTCCTCCATTCATTGCGCTGGCATTCAAGCCATCGGCCTTGCATCTGGCGCTGGTGACGGGCGGCATCGCCTATCTGGTGGCCGCCATCGCTTTCATCCATCGGATGCATCGAACGCATATGGATGCGCTCAGGCTGGGCTACGAAAACCTAGCCTTGCTTAAGCAGGTGCAGAAAGAGAAGGAAGCGGCCGAACGTAGCGACCTGGAGAAATCCCGATTTCTCGCCGCGGCCAGTCACGACCTTCGACAGCCGGTGCATGCCATGAGTCTGTTCCTTGAGTTGCTGGTCAAGGAGAGCCTGTCCGACCATGGTCGCTACCTGGTGAACAACATCACCAGTGCGACCGCCGCCATGGGGCACCTGTTCGATGCGCTGCTGAACATCTCTCGGCTGGATGCCGGCGTGGTGCAGCCGGCGTACCAGTCGTTTCCACTGGGCTGCTTACTTGAGCAGCTGTGCGCCGAGTACTCGTTGCAGGCGAAGAAGAAGGGGTTGGAACTTCGTGTCCGCCCCGGTTTTGCGGTGGTCCGTACGGACCCCATCCTGATCGAAGTCATCGTGCGCAATCTCATCAGCAACGCCATCGAGCACACGACTCGGGGGCGGGTTCTGGTGGGTTGCCGCAAGCGTGCAGGGCTGGTGTGCATCGAAGTGTGGGACACCGGCCCGGGCATTCCTCCGGATGAGCAGGAGCGCGTGTTCTGGGAGTTCCATCAGCTGGGCAACCCGGAGCGCGACCGAAAGAAGGGGCTCGGCCTGGGTCTGGCCATCGTGAGGCGCACAGCTCGCCTGCTGGGTCATGGGCTGACACTGTCTTCCATGCCGGGGCGAGGCACCATGTTTCGTTTGAGCGTAGGAACTGATCAGAAGCACAAGGTCAATCAGGGCCACCTGGCCGCAGCGATAGCCGGCGAACCGCATGCGGCGTCCCACGGTATCGATGGAGCTCCATCGGTTGAGCACCTCGTGCTCGTGATTGACGACGATGCGCAGAATCGCGAAGGCATGCGCTTGCTTCTGGAGAGCTGGGGGCATCGGGTCATCTGCGGAGCCAGCGGCGACGACGCGCTGGCCAATGTCGTCCACCAGCGATCGCGGCCGGCGCTGATCATCAGCGACTACCGGTTGCGTGACCATGAAACGGGTATTCACGTGATCGATCGCCTGCGTGAGGAATACAACGACGCAGAGATCCCTGCGTTGTTGGTCAGTGGGGATACGGACCCTGTCCGCCTGATTGAAAGCAGTGAGCGCGGTATTCCGTTGCTGCATAAGCCCGTACAGGTGGAAATACTTCGTGCCTGGGTGAATCGCATGCTCCACGGCGAGGAGTCGCCTGCGCTGCGCTCGTCGTGACTTTGGAGTTTCCAGCCTTCAAGTCCTAGGTCCTTGGTCGCATATTTCTCGTCGCATACCGGCTTCGTGATTGCGCGCGTTAGTCGATGGCACGTGTGCAAAAAGTGAGTGAATAGATCGTCTTCTACGGGACGAATGGACGTGGCTGATCCATGAGACGGAATGACGGGTAGTCGTTGTAGTTCGGTGCAAGACTCCGTCTTCATCGAGCCGTTTGTCGTTGCGTAGAGCGTCGTGATTTCCATCACCGCGCATGACGTGACGCAGCGCATCGAACAGGAATTCCGCCCAACCCGATGGGAGACTCCGTATGGCTACCAAGAGCAGCCAGAAGTTCATTGCCCGTAATCGGGCTCCGCGTGTGCAGATCGAGTACGACGTCGAAGTCTACGGCGCGCAGAAGAAGGTGCAGATCCCGTTCGTGATGGGCGTCATGTCCGATCTTTCGGGGGCGAATGCTGGCGAACTTCCTGCCGTGGAAGATCGCAAAGTATTAGAGATCGATGTGGACAACTTCGATAACCGTCTGCAGTCGATGAAGCCGCGTGTGAGCTTCGCTGTGCCCAATACGCTGACCGGTGAAGGCAACCTCAGCGTGGATGTCACGTTCGAGAGCATGGATGATTTCTCGCCCGCTGCATTGGCGCGAAAGATCGCTCCATTGGCCAAGTTGCTCGAAGCGCGCAGTCAGCTCGCCAATCTCGACACCTACATGGATGGCAAGGCCGGCGCCGAAAAGTTGATTGCACAGGCGCTGCAGGACCCCGCGTTGCTGCAGTCGCTGGCCTCGTCGCCCAAACCGGAAGGGGAGTGATCGCCCATGGCCACTGAGAGACTCGCAGACGCCGGCGCCACCGCCGAAGCCGTTGATGTCAATGAATTCGCCTCGCTGCTGAGCAAGGAGTTCAAGCCCAAGAGCGACCGCGCCAAGGAAGAAGTGGAGTCGGCGGTACGCACGCTGGCCGAGCAGGTGCTGAGCAAGTCGGACATCGTCTCTGAGGACGTGTCGCAGACGATCAAGGCCTACATTGCCGAGATCGACCGCAAGCTCACGGAACAGATCAACCTGGTGATGCATCACGCCGACTTCCAGAAGCTGGAAGGCGCCTGGCGTGGGCTGCACCATCTGGTGAACAACACCGAGACGGATCAGCAGTTGAAGATCCGCGTGATGAACATCTCGAAGAAGGACCTTGCCAAGACGCTCAAGCGTTACAAGGGAACGGCCTGGGACCAGAGTCCGCTCTTCAAGAAACTGTATGAGGAAGAGTACGGTCAGCTCGGCGGCGAGCCTTATGGCTGCCTAGTCGGCGACTACTACTTCGACCACAGTCCGCCGGACGTGGAACTGTTGGCAGGTATGGCCCAGGTGGCCGCAGCTTCGCACGCGCCCTTCCTGGCCTCGGCCGGCTCCACACTGATGGGCATGGACAACTGGAACGAGCTGGCCAATCCGCGTGATCTCGCGAAGATCTTCTCGACGCCTGATTACGCCGCGTGGCGCTCGCTGCGCGAGTCGGACGACGCCAAGTACATTGGCCTCACCATGCCGCGCACGCTGGCCCGGCTCCCTTACGGTGCGGCAACCAACCCGGTGGAAGAGTTCGACTTCGAGGAAGATACCTCAGGTGCCGACTCGAACAAGTACACCTGGCAGAACGCCGCCTACGCGATGGCGGTGAATATCAACCGCTCGTTCAAGGAATACGGCTGGTGTTCACGCATCCGCGGCGTCGAGTCCGGTGGCGCGGTGGAAGGCCTTCCCACGCATACCTTCCCGTCCGATGACGGCGGCGTGGACATGAAGTGCCCCACCGAAGTGGCCATCACCGATCGCCGTTCGGCCGAGCTGGACAAGATGGGCCTGATGCCGCTCGTGCATCGCAAGAACTCCGACATGGCGGCCTTCATCAGCGCGCAGTCGTTGAACAAGCCGGATGAGTACGACAACCCCGATGCAACAGCCAATGCGGCGCTCGCGGCGCGCTTGCCCTACATGTTTGCCTGTTGCCGCTTTGCGCACTATCTCAAGTGCATCGTGCGCGACAAGATCGGTTCCTTCAGCAGTCGCGAGCAGATCCAGAGCTGGCTGACCAACTGGATTCTCAACTACGTAGATGGCGACCCCGCCAACTCCAGCGAGTCTTACAAAGCCTCGCATCCGCTGGCCGCAGCCGAGGTTGTGGTCGAGGAGGTGGAAGGTGCGCCGGGCTATTACAGCTCCAAGTTCTATCTGAAACCGCATTACCAGTTGGAAGGCCTGACCGTGTCTTTGCGACTGGTGTCGCGCTTGCCATCGCAAGCCAAGGCTTGAGCTTTGCACCGTCCCGACGCTTCGCCCGTGCCGGTTGGGCGAAGCAACGACATCGTCCGAGTTAAATCGAGATAGGAGTGGGTTTCATGGCATTCGACATGCATATCAAGTTTGAAGGGAAGTCCGTCACCATCGACGGCAGCTCCGCCCACAAGAAGCACAAGGGCGAAGTGCCTGTGCTGGCCTGGTCGTGGGGTGCCTCCAATTCGGCCGACCTGCACAACAGCAAGACCGGCGGCGGTGGCAAGGCACACGTGCAGGACATCTCGGTCACCAAGTACGTCGACGCGAGTTCGCATGCACTGCTCCAGGCCTGCTGCACGGGCGCCCGCCTGGAGAAGGCGACCCTGTCGGTGACCAATGCCACCGGTGAGCAGACCGACTACGTCACCATCGAGCTGAGCGAAGGCGTGATGGTCACGTCAGTGTCCACCGGCGGCTCCGGTGGCGAGGATCGTCTCACCGAGAACGTGACCCTGCATTTCGGCAAGTTCCTCTACAAGTTCCAGCCGCAGAAGCCCGATGGCTCGGCGGACGGCGCTGCCAAGCCCTTTACCTACAACATGCAGGAAGTGGCGGCAGGCTGATCGTCGGCAGCACACAGGGGATACGGATATGACGCCAGAAACACTGCTGAAAGCCGGCGATGTCGAGGGTGCTCGGCAAGTGTTGATGGCGCATGTTCGGAGCGAGCCGGGCGATGCGCGTGCACGCATCTTCCTGTTTCAACTGCTGGCTGTACTCGGCCAGTGGGAGCGGGCAGGTGACCAGTTGGTGGTGAGTTCCGAGCTGGACCCCGCCAACACATTGCTCACGCAGGCCTATGGCACGGCGGCGAAGGCCGAGGTGGATCGCGCCTCGGTCTTTGCAGGTCGCAGCAAGCCCACGGTGATTGGCGAGCCAGAGCCGTGGGTCGCCTTGCTGCTGCACGCGCTCAAGCTTCATGGAGAGGGCCGTCATGTCGAAGCGGCCCAGCTGCGGGAACAGGCTTTCGAAGACGCCCCTGCGATTGGCGGGACCATCGACGGCCTGCCGTTCCAGTGGTTGGCCGATGCCGATTCCCGCATGGGGCCTTGCCTGGAAATCATCGTCAACCGCGGCTATGCGTGGTTGCCGATCGCGCGAGTCAAGACGCTGGTCTTCGAGGCGCCGTCTGATCTTCGCGACAAGGTGTGGGCGCCCGTGCAAGTCACGTTGTCCAATGGCGGCCAGATGATGGGTTTCGTGCCTGCGCGTTATCCCGATACCGAGCGCTCGGACGATGGCGAGCTGCTGATGGCCCGCAAAACGACCTGGCTCGACCTCGGGGCAGACAATTTCCTCGGCGTTGGGCAGCGCATGTTCGTCACGGACGTGGGCGACCACCCGTTGCTGGATATCCGTCGTATTGAATTCGATACGTGAGGTAACCGCGCCGTGGCCGAACTCACCACCCAGGAAAGGCTGCAGCCTTCGCTGCTCGATCGCCTGACCGACGATGAGCCCGCCAAGTCCGAAGAAGGGCGCGACAAACGCGTGATCTCTTCCGCCCGCCTGCGCGAATGCGTGGCGCGGGACATGTCGTGGCTGCTGAACTGCGTCAATCTCGAGGCAAGCGTGGACCTCGAACTCTATCCGGATGTCGCGCATTCCGTGCTCAATTTCGGCATTCCGGATCTCACGGGCGCTGCGCTTTCGGGCATCGACATCGAGAGGCTGCAACGAGAGATCCGCGAAGCCATCCTGACCTTTGAACCACGTCTTACGGCCAGTAGCTTGCGCGTCACGGTGCGCGCCAACGCGGCTCGCATGGATCGGCGCTCGCTCATGTTCGACATCGAGTCGGAGATGTGGGCGCAGCCGATTCCCTTGAACCTCTACCTGAAGACCGAGATGGACCTGGAAACGGGCAAGCTCGCTGTCTCGGAAAGCCTGGGCTGACGCCATGGACCCGCGACTGCTCCGCTATTACAACCGCGAACTGCAACACGTGCGCGAAATGGGCGGTGAGTTCGCACGCGAGTACCCCAAGATCGCCGGACGCCTGGGCCTGGAAGGTTTCGAGTGCGCGGATCCCTACGTGGAGCGCCTGCTCGAAGGGTTCGCCTTTCTCGCGGCCCGTGTGCAACTCAAGCTGGACGCGCAGTACCCCGTGTTCACCCAGCATCTGCTGGAGATGATCTATCCGCATTACCTGGCACCCGTGCCTTCCATGGCGGTGGTGCAACTGCACCCCGACCTGAAAGAAGGTGGCCTGGTGGCGGGGCACACGGTGCCGAGGCACACTGCGTTGCGCAGTCTCACCGCTCGCGACGAGCGCACGGCCTGCGAGTACCGGACAGCGCATGACGTTACGTTGTGGCCGCTCAGCATCGTGGACGCCAAGTACCTCGAAACCCCGGCGGCGATCGCCGCGGCCGGCATCGAATTACCTGCCGGCAAGAGTGTGCGCGCCGGTTTGCGCCTCAAGTTGACGGTGCCGGCTGGCATGCAAGTGAACATGCTGTCCATGGACGCCTTGCCCGTTTTCATCGCCGGCAGCGACGAGCAGCCCAAGCGCCTCTATGAGCAGCTGTTGGGCAATGCCGTGGCTTGCATCGTCCGGGGGCAGGGTGCCGATGGCCTGATCAGTCGCAAGCTGGATGCAGCATGCATTCGGCCGCGCGGCTTTGATGACGAAGATGCACTGATTCCATATGACGGCCGCTCATTCAGCGGCTACCGGCTACTGCAGGAATACTTTGCCTGTCCGGAACGTTTTCTGTTTGCCGAGTTCACCGGTTTGCGCCCGCTGCTGACCCGCATGCAAGGTAGTGAGTTTGAGCTGGTTGTGCTGTTTGATCGCAGCGTCAGCAGCCTGCACAACGCTGTGGACGCCAACAACTTCCGCCTGTTCTGCACGCCGGCCATCAATCTGTTCCCTCGCCGCGCCGACCGCATCCACCTGCAGCAGGGAAAAACCGAGTATCACATCCTTGCCGACCGCACGCGCCCGATGGACTTTGAGATCCATAGCGTGGGCCAGGTGGAAGGTTTCGGCGATCAGCAGGAGCCCGAGCAGCGTTTTGAAGCATTCTATGGCGGCGACGAACGCACCTGGCATCAGCGTCAGGCAGCCTTCTACACCATTCGGCGCGAACCGCGCCTGCTCTCGGCACGCCAGAAACTGCAAGGGCCACGCTCCAGCTATATCGGCAGCGAGATGTTCATCTCGCTGGTGGACGCCAACGATGCGCCGTATTCGAGCCGGCTTCGCCAGCTTGGCATGCAACTGTTGTGCACCAACCGCGATCTGCCGCTGCATATGCCCATCGGGAAGTCGCGGACAGATTTCACGATGGAGAGCGGCGCACCCGTCGAGAGCGTGCGTTGCGTCGCCGGCCCCACCAAGCCGCGGGCGCCACGCGCCACCGGTGAAACGGCGTGGCGTCTGCTAAGCCATCTGCAGCTCAATTACGTGTCGTTGCTGGACGAAGGCGCAGGGAAGGGTGCAGCTGCATTGCGCGAGATGCTTCTGCTGTATTGCGACGAATTTGACTCCGCAGCGCTTCGCCAGATCGATGGCATCAAGTCCGTAGGATCCCGGCCTATTGTCCGGCGCATACCTGTGCCCGGACCCATTGCGTTCGGTCGCGGGCTGGAGATCACGCTGACCTGTGACGACGGCGCCTTCGAAGGCACAGGCGCCTACCTGCTTGGTGCAGTGATGCAGCGCTTCTTTGCGCGCTACGCCTCTGTCAACGCATTCACCGAAACCGTACTGCGCACTCTGGAGCGCAACGAGGTAGCCCGATGGCCGGCAATGCTCGGCACCCGGCAGATCCTGTAGCGCTGCACGCAGCCCTGCAGGCAACGCCCGAGGCCTTCGAGTATTTCGAAGCGCTGCGGCGGATCGAGTGCGCGTATCCGGAAAAGCCGCGGCTGGGCCAATCCGCAAAGCCATCAGACGACCCTGTGCGCCTGTGTCACACGCCTTCACTGGCCTTCGCGCCGCGCATGATCGACCGCTACGAGCTGCGCGATGGCGGCCAGACACCACGACTGCACGGCTTGTTCCTCGGCCTGTTCGGGCCGAATGCGCCGTTGCCGTTGCACCTGACGGAATACGCATTGGATCGCGAGCGCAACGCCAAGGACTCCACCCTTGTCGCCTTCGCCAACATCTTTCATCACCGCATGATGGGGCTGTTCTACCGTGCGTGGGCTAACGCCCAGCCAACCGTGCAGCACGACCGGCCGGCCGACGATGGCTTTCATCTGTACCTGGGTGCTTTGGTGGGGCAAGCGACGCCGCATATGGATGCGCGTGACGCCTTGCCTGACAGCTATCGGCGTTACTTCGCCGGACGTTTGTGGCAACAGGCGCGCAACCCGGAAGGCCTGCGTGGTCTGCTCGAGCGCTTCTTCCACGTGCCGGTGGCCGTCGTCGAGTTCGTAGCGGAATGGATGCGGCTACCGCAGGGCGCTCATCTCCAGTTGGGCGGCGGCATGCATGTGGCAAGCCTGGGCCAGACGGCCGTGCTCGGTGCACAGGTACGTGGTGGCCAGCAGCGCTTTCGCCTGCGCTTGGGGCCGCTCGATCGTCTTCAGTTCCATCGCTTCCTGCCCGGCGGCGAAGCGTTGAAGCAACTCACGGCTGCCGTGCGCGCCTATGCGGGTGACGAGAAAGCCTGGGATGTGCAACTGGTGCTGCACGCACATGACGCGCCTGTCGCGCAATTGGGACGGCAGGGTCGCATGGGCATGACCACCTGGATGGGTAAGCCGCGGCATGGCGCCGAGGTGGACGACGTAGTTCTTCATCCGATGAGCTAGGACACCTGTGTCCGTGTATCCGATGTTTCCAGAGAGTGGGTATTGAGCATGAAGGCTGCCATCCCCCAGAAGCGTGCCCTCAGCCCAAGCCGCTCCACCACTTTGAAAGGAAGTCGCCGTCATGGCTGAAATCAGTCGCAGCGCTCTGTTCGGCAAGCTCAACAAGCTGGCCTATCGCGGTATCGAAAGCGCCACCGTGTTCTGCAAGCTGCGGGGCAACCCGTACGTGGAACTGGTGCACTGGATTCACCAGATCCTGCAACTGCAGGATTCGGACCTGCATCGCATCGTCAAGCAGTTCAACCTTAATCCGTCGAATCTGGCGCGCGACGTTACCGATGCGCTGGATCGCCTGCCGCGCGGCTCAAGCACCATCTCCGACCTGTCGAGCAACGTGGAAGAGGCCGTCGAGCGCGGGTGGGTATTCGCCACGCTCATGTTCGGTGAGGCGCAGGTGCGTACCGGCTATCTGATTCTGGGCATCCTGCGCACCCGGCACCTGCGCAACGCGCTGGTGGCCATCTCGGCCGAGTTCGACAAGATCAAGCCCGAGGCCCTGGGCGAAAAGTTTGCCGAAGTCGTCGGCGGTTCACCGGAGGACGGCCAGAACGCCAATGATGGATTCCGCCTTGGCGGCGCCGTACCCGGCGAAGCGAGTGGTGCGATGGGCCCCGCCCAAATGGGGAAACAGGAGGCGTTGCGCCAGTTCACCGTCGACCTCACGGAGCAGGCGCGCAGCGGCAAGATCGACCCCATTGTCGGCCGCGACGAGGAAATCCGGCAGGTCGTCGACATCCTCATGCGTCGTCGCCAGAACAACCCCATGCTGGTCGGAGAGGCCGGCGTGGGCAAAACGGCCGTAGTCGAGGGCTTCGCCTTGCGCATCGTGGCGGGCGACGTGCCGCCGCCGTTGAAGGACGTGGAGCTGCGTACGCTCGACGTGGGCCTGTTGCAGGCCGGCGCCAGCATGAAAGGCGAGTTCGAAAACCGCCTGCGCCAAGTGATCGAAGAGGTCCAATCCAGTCCCAAGCCCATCATCCTGTTCATCGACGAGGCGCATACCCTGGTCGGCGCCGGTGGCGCAGCAGGCACGGGTGACGCAGCCAACCTGCTCAAGCCCGCGCTGGCCCGCGGCAACCTGCGCACCGTTGGCGCCACCACCTGGGCCGAATACAAGAAGCACATCGAGAAAGACCCCGCGCTTACCCGTCGCTTCCAGACCGTACAGGTGGACGAGCCCAGCGAAGAGAAGGGCATCCTGATGATGCGCGGCGTCGCCAGCGTGATGGAGAAACATCATCGCGTGCAGATTCTGGACGAAGCGCTTGAGGCTGCCGTAAAGCTCTCGCACCGGTACATCCCCGCGCGCCAGCTGCCGGACAAGGCCGTGAGTCTGCTCGACACTGCTTGCGCGCGCGTCGCCATCAGCCAACATGCCGTGCCGCCCGAGGTGGATGACACCCGCAAGCGCATCCAGGCCCTCGATACCGAATTGCGCATCATCGCCCGCGAGCGCACCGTAGGTGTCGATGTGGCTGAGCGAGAGGCCGCGGCCTGCGAGAAACTCGCTTTCGCCAAGGCGCGACTGGAAACGCTCGAAGCCAACTGGCAGGCAGAGAAATCACTGGTCGAGCGCATCCTCGCGTTGCGCGCACGCCTGCGCGGTGACGTCTCGGTGGTCGAAGGCACCGGGAGTGCGCTGGAGAAGGCCGCGGATGCAGAGACGGATGTTGCGGTTCACGAGCCCGTGCTCGACGAGGTCGCACGCGCCAAAACACTGGGTGAACTCAAGGCCCTACAGACTGAATTGGCTGAATTGCAGGGCGATGCACCGCTGATCCTGCCCACCGTCGACTACACCGCCGTAGGCGCGGTGGTCGCCGATTGGACCGGCATTCCAGTCGGTCGCATGGTCAAGAGCGAGCTGGAGACGGTGATGAACCTCGCCAGTCTCATGGCCCAGCGCGTGATCGGACAGAACCATGCGATGGAGATGATCGCCAAGCGTATCCAAACCTCGCGTGCCGGTCTGGACAACCCGAACAAACCCATTGGCGTGTTCATGCTCGCCGGCACATCTGGCGTCGGCAAAACCGAAACAGCGCTCGCGCTTGCCGAAGCGCTATACGGCGGCGAACAGAACCTGATCACCATCAACATGAGCGAGTTCCAGGAGGCGCACACCGTCTCCACGCTCAAGGGTGCGCCCCCAGGCTATGTCGGCTATGGCGAGGGTGGCGTGCTTACCGAAGCCGTGCGTCGCAAACCGTACTCCGTGGTGCTGCTGGATGAAGTGGAGAAGGCGCACCCGGATGTGCATGAGATCTTCTTCCAGGTGTTCGATAAAGGCGTGATGGAAGACGGCGAGGGCCGCCAGATCGACTTCAAGAACACTTTGATTCTGCTCACGACCAACGCAGGCACCGACCTTATCGCCAGCCTGTGCAAAGACCCGGAACTCATGCCCGATCCCGAAGGCATGGCCAAGGCGTTGCGCGATCCGCTGCTGAAGATCTTCCCGCCCGCGCTGCTGGGGCGTTTGGTGACGATTCCGTACTACCCACTGAGCCCGGAGATGCTCGGCGAGATCGTCAAGCTGCAGCTCAATCGCATAAAGAAGCGCATCGAGGCGCGATACCGCATCCCGTTCGAGTACGACGATGACGTGGTGAAGCTGGTAGTGAGCCGTTGTACGGAGAGTGAGTCCGGCGGGCGAATGATTGACGCGATTCTCACCAACTCGATGCTGCCCGACGTATCACGCGAATTCCTCAATCGCATGATCGAAGGCGTGCCGGTGGCAGGAGTGAAGGTCGGTATAGGTGATGCGGGGTTCTCGTATGGTTTTGCTTGAAGCGGAAGATCACACGTAAGTCTGGCCACATGAGCGGACTTGCTTCCGAGGCTGTTCTTCAATCGCCTTGTACGACAGGCCGTCAACATTGCAGCATGGAATTTCAGCCGTGACCATCATGACTTTTGCCGCGTTCAAGAAGCTCACTGCAAAGAACTTCAGTCTCCGCAACGGTGCGATAGGAGACATTGATGCCGCGCTCAAGGCGTATCACACGCCGCCGGCCACGAAAGACAAGTTGAATACGCTCAAACAGGCGATCGATGCCTTTAAGCAGGTGAAGAATCTAAAGCATGGGAACTACACCCAGAGCGGAAGGGAGGGAAAGAGTGGCGTCACGTTGCTCGGGACGCAGGTTGCAGAAGCGCTAAAGCCGGCGCCTCTTGTGACACCCAGCACATTGGTTTCGGCTCACGGCAACCTTCGGCAGGTCCAGCAAGGGCCGGTGGGTGCATTTCCTTCCGGGACAAACTACCGAGTGGGTGCAGAGAACACGCGAATGGAGGGCTGGTCTTATGCGCCATTCGACCCTGTCGAGTTCTCTTGGACATCTGCGATTACCTCCGGCTTTCATGGCGCACTCTCGCTTACACAGACGTCCCGCGTCACCGAGGCGCTGCGCCGAACCAAGATGGCGCTTGGCTTTGCCCATCGGGCAATGGTCCGGATCAGCAAGGTGACGAGCTTTTCATCCCCGGCAACCACGGAAGAAGCGCTCTATATCAGTTCGTTCGGGAGTTACGATGCCAGGCGCATTGCCAGGGTTATGCGCAACTTCACGGTTCTGAAGCTCGCGATTGATCGGGGGCCGCGCATCGTCGATATGCGCGATACTGACTACGGATTGAGATGCTATGCGGCCTGCTTTCGTGGAACGTTGGGCCAAACGGATGGTGGTACCGGTCAGGTCAGCGTCTTGTCTGCGCTTACGGTTTTCCTGGGTCGAGCCTTCTTCGTCTCGGGCACGATGAACTACGGGGACTCGACCGATGCAACGGTCGGTACGCTCGTTCACGAATTTGCTCATGGCGCTATCAATGCAGTCGATGTGCCTCCTGTCGATGCGTCCGGTACCTGGTTGCACGCGCGCGAATCGGATATCCCGACCGATACAAATTTCGGTGCGTCGACGGACAATTCGGTCCAGGCGAGTACCGCAACCACTGTCAGGTTGCTCGGTCAGCACAAGCCCGACTACGCGATCGTAAACGCCGACAGCTACGGCCAGTTTGCTTCAGGCATGCTTCGGCATTACGGCGGCTAAGGATTGGAGAAAGGACCTTCGCGGACCACGACTGGCTTCACCCACGTAGAAAGGACGTCCCATGGCTCAGTTCCGGGGTCATCCATCTCTTTGCGGAAGAAAATTCTATGGATACAAAATCAATAGCGGTGAAATTCAATATTATCGGTATCGACGATAAGCTCTATGTTCAGCTCGATACGTACATGGATGGCACATCTAGTGATTGGTTGAACCAACATGCCGGCCTCTTCATAAAGTCGGTGAATCAGGAATTCAAAAAATTCAATTTGCTGGCTCGATTCATTGGCAAGGGAGGCGAGTTGCGCAAGAGGTGCGAGTGCTTGAGGGTGACTGCCACGCACCTGACCGATAAGCTCGATCTCGCGACCATTGCTCACCTTAATCTGGACAACTGGGCTCTTCTGTGTGGCCGTGTCGAGCCCCTGGTGCTTGATGACAGGAATTTGCTTCGTTCCTTTTGTGGCAAGCGAAAGATCTCTGATCTCCTCGGTTTGATATTTCCGGTTGGTCTGGTGGGGGATGCTGCGGCTTATGCGTCAAGATCACTGGTTGTGTTGCTGTACGCCTTGCGCAATGGCGGCGATCCGAAATGGCTGTCAGGAGACTCGATGAAAAGTCTCGTTGCCTTGTTTGATGCCGGGCGCACACCGCAATCGGGATTTCATAGTTTCACGCAATGGGGTGCGGCGAACTACAACACCGTTCAAGAGAACATTGATGGGCATTTCTTGAAACATGTTTGCGCTTATTCGAACAAGATGCCGGCGGAAGCTGTTTTTCCCAGTGAGGCAGCTTGGTGGTGGAAGAAATTTGACTTGAACTTGCGCTATGACCAGGTGTTACCGTGCATCACGGACCCTGGTGACAGGAACGTGCTACAGAGTTTCTTCACCAAGTCGGGTGACATTGATCGAGGTAAGCTCGAGTCGTTCCTTGGAACAGAAACCATAAAAAATAGTGCGCAACTTCAGAGCATGCTTATCGGAAGGGGGGCTGATATTTATAGAAAGTATGCGTTGTCCCTCAGCAAGGTAATGGCTAGGGTGGCGGTGACTTGCTCAAGCGGCAAGGCGTTCGTATGTGGATATCACTTCGCTGACGAAGTTTTTATATGCGGAAGAATTGACGCCAATGGCTTCGGTATTTCGTCATGTTACAAATCACTGAATCTTCCGAAGAAAATGAAGTCGGACGAGGATCAGCGCATGTGGCTGCTGCGCGCTTGATGGAAGATAGGGGCGCGCGCCGCAGGAGCTGAAGCAGGCTAATGGCTGCGCGATGCCGTGTTGCCATCGAGCAGCCCGGACCGACTTGAAAGGGATCATGGGATTCGCTGTCTGAATCCGCACTACACACTGGAGGACCCGTGCAACCCGCCGCTCGCCTCACCGATCTGCACACCTGTCCCATGGTAACTGGCGTGGTTCCACACGTTGGCGGCCCCGTATCCGCCCCGGGTGCTCCGATGGTATTGATCGGTGGTCTGCCCGCGGCGCGCCTGGGTGATATGGCGGTATGTGTAGGTCCGCCGGATTCCATCATCGTGGGCTCGCCGACCGTGCTGATCGGTGGCCAGCCGGCAGCCCGATTGGGAGACAGTACGGCGCATGGCGGGGTCATCGTGCTGGGATGTTTTACTGTGCTGATCGGGTGAGATGGGGCGTGGATCATGCGTGAAGCAGGCTTCACATAAGCGCCCAGCGATAGTGATGTGTCACGTTGTGGACGTAGGTGCCAGGCGCTGCGCAGGGCTGCGAGGGCGCAACGCCCGCGCACGGGGCACCCCCATTTTCGGGGGTAACCATGGTCTGCATGTATAGCTAGTCTCGCCGGGATGCGGCCGCATCCTGCCGCACCCACTCCGTGAGACGAAGTGACGGGCAGTTCGACTCGCCTTTCGTTATCTATGTGGTTTGCCGGCCGCGCCATGGCGATAGGACGGCGCACCCTGGAAACCGAACGATGGCCCACGCGATCACTCTGTCCAGCGACCTCGGCGACAAGCTGCTGTTTGCCAGCATGCGCGCCGATGAGCAACTGGGCCGCTTGTTCCGCTATGACATCGAGGTGGTAAGCCAGGACGACAAGGTAGATCTACGCAGCCTGCTGGGCACGTCGATGACGGTGAAGCTGGCCACGACGGATGGTTATACGCGGCATTTCAACGGCATCGTGGTGGAGGCGGCGCAAACCGGGTTCCGTACGATCGACAGGCTGAGCTATGCGATCTATCAGGTGGCGCTGGTGCCTAAGCCCTGGCTGCTGACGCGCAAGGTGGATTGCCGCATCTATGTCGACCAGAGCGTGCCGGACATCGTGCGCACGGTGCTCGGGGAGATCGGCTATGGCGATCTCAAGCTGAGTCTGAGCGGCAACTACGACAAGCGTGACTACTGCGTGCAGTACCGCGAGGATTATTTCAGTTTCATCAGTCGCCTGCTGGAGCAGGAGGGCATCTACTATTTCTTCACGCACTCAGCCAGCACGCACACCATGGTGCTGGCTGATGCGCTGGGTGCACATGCGCGCACGCCGTCGTTCGAGAAGATCCCGTATGCACCGCCCGTGCAACAGGGCAAGCGTCATGCGGCGTCCATCGAGGCATGGCAACAGGTGCGCGGCGTACATGCCACTAAGGTGCAGCTCACGGACTACGACCCGCTCAATCCGAAGACCTCGCTGCTGGCTACCGAGGAGATCGGGCACGCCGACGACTGTCACGAGATCTCCGGTCTGGATGTGTTCGACTATCCGGGTTCGCATGTTGTTTCGGCCACTGGTGAGCATTACGCCCTGGTGCGCGCTGAAGCAAACAATGTTCGCCGCTCGCGCTACGAAGGGCGTACCAACGCCTGCGGCATGATGATCGGGGCGTTGTTCGAGTTGAAGGATTTTCCGCGTAGTGCCTGGAACCAGGAGTATCTGGTGACAGCCACGCGGATCCAGCTGGCCGAGAGCGGCTACGCCTCCGGCGACAACGGAGCGGAGCCCTTCACCTGCGAGTTGGAAGCGATCGAAAGCAAGCTGCCGTTCCGCAGCCTGCCACTGGCCATCAAGCCCACTATTGTGGGTTTGCAGACTGCCGTGGTGGCCGGTGATACCGCCGAAGATATTGCGGTAGACAAGAATGGTCGCGTCCAGGTCATCTTCCACTGGAACAAGCTGGACAAGCCGAATGGTCGCCAGTCCTGTCCGGTGCGCGTGGCCTCGCCCTGGGCAGGAAAAAGCTGGGGTGCGGTGAGCATTCCACGCGTGGGTCAGGAGGTGGTGGTGAGCTTTCTGGAGGGTGATCCGGATCGGCCGCTGATCATCGGCAGTGTCTACAACGCCGATAATCCGCCGCCCTATAGCCTGCCGGACAACAAGACGCAGAGCGGCATCAAGAGCCGCAGCCTGCAGGGCGGCACCGAGGACTACAACGAGATCCGCTTCGAGGACAAGAAAGGCAGCGAGGAACTGTTTCTTCACGCACAAAAGGACATGCGCGAGGAGGTGGAAAATGACCACGTTGTCGAGATCTCGCATGACCAGACGGTCACGGTGAAGAACGACCAGACCGAAACCGTACAGCACGATCGCAAGCTCAGCGTGGGCAATGACGACAAGCTGGACGTGACCCAGAACGCCACGACCAGCATCGGTCAGACATTCAAGCTCACTGCAGGTACCGAGATCCAACTGGTGACAGGCGCCTCCAGCATCGTGATGAAGAGCTCCGGCGAGATCGAGATCAAGGGCGTCAACATCAAGATCAGTGGTGACGTCAGTGTGAAGGTCGAAGGTCAGGTCGAGGTGGGCGTGAAGGGCGGAGCCACCATGGACATCGGCGCGGGTGCGAGCCTCAAAGTGCATTCGGACGGCATGCTGGAGGTCAATGGCGCCGCCATGACCACGGTAAAGGGCGCCATGCTCACCTTGAATGGCGAGGGCATGGCCAAGCTGGGTGGTGGCATCACCATGATCGGCTGAGGAGATGCCTATGTCCGTCTTGTTGCAGGCAGCCCGCCAGATGGAGCTATCGCCCGATGCGATCGCGCGACTGCGGTCGGAGATGACGCCGCAATCCGCCGTGCGCGATCTGCTGGATGCCGGGCTGACCACGGATGCATTGAAGTTGCTGGCGAGGCTGCTGCCGAAGCGCTATGTCGTGGCCTGGCTGTGCCAGTGCGCGCGCGAACAGCGCCTCGATGGCGATGGGATGGCGGGCGCTTCACTGGCGGAAAAGTGGGTACGCGATCCGAGTGAAAACAACCGGCGCGCTGCTTTCGACTTTGCGACGGCGGGTGGATACGGCTCGCTTGGCGCATGGATTGCCGCCTCGGCGGGTTGGGCGGGCGGGAGCCTTGCTCCGGCAACGCAGGCCACGGCGGTGCCGCCGGCGGACCATTTGACAGCACGTGCCGCGGTAGCCGCCATCAATCTGTTGGCGGCGTTGGTGTCGGATGCGTTTGAGGCGCGTCGTGTCGCTTTCATCGGACACGCCATGGGCTTGCTCGAAGTAGAGCGTGCGGGCGCATAGGCCCACCGCTAGCCATTGACTGAAAGAAGGGAACTGAGTGTGTCCAAGACCTTGATCCTTGCTGTCATGGGGCAGCAGGCCGCGCAATTCGGCAGCCGCGGCCAGAAGGCGTTCGAAGGGCAGGGCGGCAGCATCGGCCGCTCGGAGGACTGCGCCTGGGTGCTCAATGCGTCTGGTGTGTCGCGCACGCACGCCATGATCCGTTTTCTCAATGGCCTGTACTTCGTCGAGGATCGCAGCACCAACGGCATGTTGCTCAATGGCATGGCGCTGACCAAGGGCGAGCCGTCCGCGCTGAATCACGGCGACCGTCTGCAGATCGACACCTTCGAAGTAGAAGTGGCATTGCAGGATGCCGCTGTCGAATCCGATCGCACGCATGTCGCATCGACACCGGCGCGTGCGCCAGCGCCAATGCCGGTGCGCGAACCCTTCGATCTGGACACGCTCGACATCGGAGTAAGTCCCGGGCGGCTTTCCACCATCGACAGTCTGATTGATGGTCCGGGTGCCGCGATGCCAGGCGGCAGCCTGGATCCGCTAAGTTTTCTGGACGCACCACCTGCGCCATCACCGCAACCCAGCACCGCACAGGCCTCGCCAAGCTGGAATCACACACCCGGCATGGAGGATCATTTCCGTCCACCCGGCACCGTTGGGCAGCGGCAGGCGCTACCAGAGAACTGGGACCTGACCATGGGCGACTTTGCATCGCCACCCGCGGCTGCGAGTCCTATGCCTGCCCAGCCAGCACCGCCTCCCGCGAGCGCTGCACCGATGTCGGCAGAGCTCGAGCAGATCTTCCGCATCGTGGTGGATGGCGTGATGGATGTGCTGCGTGCCCGCGCGGAGATCAAGAACACGTTTCGCCTTCCGGTCACCATCATCCAGCGCTCGGAGAACAATCCGCTGAAATTTGCGGCAACCTCCGAGGAGGCCATGCAGAAAATCATGGCGCCGCCGAGCGCAGCCTTCCTGGCAGGCAGTGCCGCCTTCGACGATGCCTTCGACGATATTCGCTGTCATCAGATGGCCATGCTGGCCGGCATGCGCGCTGCCTTCGATTCCTTGCTGTTCCACTTCAATCCCGACCGCTTTGAACGCGAGACGGACAGCGCTTCGCGTCGATCGGCGTTCTCTGGCAAGGGTCGCTACTGGGAGCGTTATCGAGAGAACTTTGACGAACTATCGAAAGATCCTGATGGATGTTTTCGCCGCCTGTTCGGGGATGAATTTGCACGCGCCTACGAGGCCCAGCTAGCGCGACTCAAGTCAGCGCGACGAGCCTCCATGGCGCCGACGCGGCGCTGATCGGGCGACCATCAAGACAGGGGAAAGAAGAACGTGTCCGCCATCCTGCTGATCGATGACCATGCCATGTTCCGGGAAGGCATCGCGCTGACCATCGCGAAGGAGTTCCGGAACACGCCCATCCATGCCGTATCTACCGGCAAGGAGGCCATGGAAGTATTGAACGCGAACAAAGATATCGACCTGGTGATGATGGACATCTACTTGTCCGACATCGCGGGCAACGTATTGCTTCGTTACTTGCGCCAACTTCGGCGAAGGTTGCGGATTCTGGTGGTGTCGGCATCAAGGGATCCGGTGGACGTCCATCGCGCGCTATCGGCCGGTGCGCATGGCTATATCCACAAGAGCTCGGATAGTCATGGATTGTTGGATGCCATGGCCTGCGTGTTGTCCGGGCATGACTACGTGCCGGCGGCCTTCGCTCAGGCAGGCGCCCAGGCCATGCGTGCGGACGATGCGGTGCTGCTAGGCAGGCTTACGCCTCGACAAACCGAAGTGCTGCGTTTGGCGTGCGAAGGCCTTCGAAATGGCGAGATCTCAAGCAGGCTCGGCATGGCCGAGAAGACGGTAAAGGCACATATGTCGGCAGTGCTCGCCGTGCTCGATGTTCCCAATCGCACACAGGCGACGATTGTGGCCAGGCGCGGCGGCTTGTTGCGCAACTTGATGTAGTGATCAAACCACACGTGAGGCAAGAAAAGGTTCGGCTGAAGCGTTAGATGCGTTTTCCGAGTCGCTTTCAATCGCATGGTTGAAAGACGGATACCTGCGTCCGCGAGAGTGTCGTTGTTGGGGCTTGCGTAGGACTTTTTGCCGAATATCCGTATTGATCTAGGACTTTGGTCCGATGCGAAAAGGCAGCCACAATCTTATGCTCTCCGACGAACAAGAGGCGATGCGTTTGACGCGCCATTTGTTCTGAGGCCAGTCATCTCTCTGATCCGCCCACAGATGATTTCGCCTCGTACGCGCCGCCTTGGGATAGGTGGTGCG
>NZ_JAELTQ010000040.1 GCF_016428905.1 Dyella sp. ASV24
CGGCCGCCCCATGGGCGATTTCCCAGCGCTGTACAACGGCAGCAGCGCCTTCAACAACCTCTCCAGCATTCCGGCGGCCATGGTGGATCACATCGACATCCTGCCGGGCGGCCAATCGTCACTGTACGGCTCGGATGCCATCGCCGGCGTGGTCAACATCGTTTTGAAGAAGAAAGTCGATGCGCCAGTGGTAGACGTTCGCTATGGCTGGTTCGGGAATGGCGGTGGTGCTGATCGCCGCATCTACCTCGCCGACAGCTTCAGCCTCGGCAGATTCAACATCGCGGCCGGCCTGCAGTACGAAAACGCCAGCCCTATCTGGGCCTATGACCGCGACCTGACCAAGCAGTTCTTCAAGGACGGCACCAGCCCGGCCGCTGCGTCACGCGACTTTCTGGTCAACAGCACCACCAAGGTGCGCAACAGCTACGTCGACCCGAACAGGCTGGCGCCTGGCGCCTGCAACAGCACCACGAGTCTCTTCGGCGGCACCGAGGGTTACCAATACCGCAACAACAGCGGCAATTATTGCGGCTCGTTCGATTCGCCCGGCTATCGCACGCTGAAGAACGACAAGCAGATCGCCAATCTATACACGCATGCCACGTTTGATGCCTCCGATAGCCTGCAGCTCTACGGCGACCTGCTCTACAACTACGATCAAGAGAAGTACGCCACGGGCACCAGCTATACGTGGTGGGGCACCTCGGCCGACTTCGGCGCGTTTTACGATCCCAAGCTCAAGGACTTCGTCAATATTCAACGCGGGTTTGCGCCGGAAGAAGTGGGCGGCTACAGCTCCATCATGAACAAGACCGTCGAGAACTCGTACATGCTCACGTTGGGCGGTAAGGGCGTTATCGGTCAGTCCAACTGGGATTACGACGTCAACTTCACCCACTCGGAAGACCACCTGATCGAACGCCGCTTCGCACCATGGAGCGATGCCATCGACGGCTACTTCCAAGACCATGTGCTCGGGCCGCAACTGGGCACGCGCAACGGCTATCCCATCTACAGCCCTAACTACACCGCCTTCTACCAGCCGATTCCGGTCTCCGATTTCCGTAGCTTCACCGGCTATACCGATACCCGCTCCAAGACGTGGGACAACATGATCCGTGGGCAGGTCACCAATGCCTCGGCGTTCACGCTGGGTGGCGGGGATGCCGGTGTGGCGCTGGCGCTCGAAGGCGGCAACCAAGGCTGGGATTACTCGCCGGACGCACAACTGATGAATGGCGGCGTATGGGGAACCACGGCCGTGCAGGGTGCCGGCCACCGTTCCCGTTATGCCGGCACGGCTGAGCTCAGCATGCCGCTGCTCAAGGAACTGGTGATGGATGTGTCCGCCCGCTACGACAACTACAAGGTGAACGGCCAGAACATCCACCACCCCACCTACAACGTGGGCCTCGAGTATCGCCCGCTGGAGTCGTTGCTGTTCCGCGGAAAGTACGGCACCGCGTTCAAGGCGCCGACGCTGCCCGATGAATTCCAGGGCCCCAGCGGCTACTACAGTTCGGTCACCGACTATTACAACTGCGCCCAGGCGGGATATACCGGCGCTAACGTCGGCAACTGCCCAAACAAGTACTACAACACCTCGTTCTTCGGGCAGAACTCCGGCAACACCGCACTCAAGCCCATCACTGCGACCGTGTGGAACTATGGTTTCGTGTGGTCGCCGCTCAACCACATGTCCTTGAGCGTCGACTACTACCACTTCAACATCGCCAACGAAGTGGCTCAGCAAAGCGCTGACCTGCTGTCGCAGCAGGAATACCTCTGCCGTAGTGGCGCCGCAGACATCAACTCGCCCAGTTGCCAGCAGGCGCTCTCACAGATTGTTCGACTGCCGCAGACCAATCCGCAGTATCTCGGCGACATCAGTACGATCTACACGCCGAAGATGAATGTCTCGCGGGAAAAGCTCAATGCACTGGTGTCCAACTTCCAATACTTGTGGAAGCTTGGCGCTTACGGCTCGCTGGCCTTCAATGCGTCCTACAGCGATATCCTGAAGCACGAGCAACAGTCGTATCCCAACGATCCGTTCATCGACCTGCTGCGTAACCCGTACTACAGCACCGACTTCAAGACCAAGGTCAACGCCTCGGCCACATGGAGCATCGGCAAGTGGAGCAGCACGCTCTACGTCAATCGCTACGGTAGTACGCCCAACTACCTTGCGTCCGTACTCAACAACTACACCGCTACAGGTACCGGCAAACTGGCGCCGTGGTTCCTCTACAACGCCAGCGTGAGCTATACCCCGATAGATAATCTGGCGCTCTCATTCGTGGTGAACAACCTGTTTAACAACGCACCGCCCAAGGACGACAGCTATCCAGGCACCACGGGATCGCCCTATAACGGACAGAACTACAACGTGTACGGACGCTCGTTCTACCTTGAGGCCACGTACAAGTTCGGAAAAACAAAGTAACGCCTCAGGCACCCAGAAAAGGCCTCGCCCTGGCGAGGCCTTTTCTGTTCAGGACGCTTTAGGCCTTGGCGCCTTCCTGATCCGCGCGCCTGCAGTCTTCGACGCATTGGCCCGCAGAACGCGACGGAACGTAGGGCACTCCATATGACTCGGCGCAGGACATGCAGCGGCGTGTCGCAAGCCGTCGCGCATGGCGGAAAGCTGCTTTATCGTCTTGTCCAGTTCATCTGCCTTCGCCGTAAGCTTGGCGCGATCGATGCGCGGCCGACCATCACGCGTGAACATCAGGCCGATATCATCGAGCGAGAAGCCGGCTGCACGGCCAAGCGCGATCAGCGCGAGCCGCTCCAGCACGGCGGCATCAAACAAGCGGCGCAGGCCGTGTCTGCCGGCGGAAGCAATAAGCCCTTTTTCCTCGTAGTAACGCAAGGTCGATGCAGGCAAGCCTGACCGTTGCGCCACTGTCCCGATGTCCAGGAGCTTCATCGGCTTGACCTCAAGTTGACTTCAAGTGGCAGAGTTTAGCCTCAGCCCTTGGAAACCACACAAGCGAGGCGCTCATGACTTCTTCTACGTCCACGCCACCAGCCAGTGCTCAGTCAACGCTCTGGAACGGCCACTCAGGCCACGCCTGGGTCGACCTGCAACCCGTACTGGACCAGATGTTCCACCCTTTTCTGGATCTGCTGGTCGACGCCGTAAAAAAGGAATCACCACGCCGCGTGCTCGATGTCGGCTGCGGCACCGGCAGCACCACCATCGCCATCGCCCAAGAAATCGGCTCACAAGATCACTGCACGGGTGTCGATATCTCGCAACCGATGATCGATGTGGCCAGGATGCGCGCGCGGCAAACGGGCGTTTCCGCTGACTTCGTCCATGCCGATGCGCAGACCCATGATTTCCCCGCAGCCAGCATCGACATGATCGTGTCGCGCTTCGGCGTTATGTTCTTCGACCGGCCTGGCGAGGCCTTCGCCAACCTCCGCCGCGCTTCACGCGAGGGGGCGCTGCTCAACGTCATCGCCTGGCGCGGCGCTGCGGATAATCCGTTCATGACCACCGCAGAACGCGCCGCTGGCCCCTACATTGAGCTCCCCGCGCGCCAGCCCGGCGTACCAGGTCAGTTCGCGTTTGCCGATCAGGACAAGGTGGCAACCCTGCTGAAAGACAGCGGATGGCGCGACATCGACATTCAACCCGTTGACGTCGAATGCTCACTGCCCGAACGCGAGCTAGTCGGTTACATCAGCCGACTCGGCCCCGTTGGCCTCGCCCTTCAGCAAGCGGACGCGGCGACACGTGCACGAGTGATCGACGCCGTGCGTCCAGCCTTTGATCAGTACGTGCACGGTGATGACATTCGCTATGTCGCCGCGTGCTGGTCGATCCGTGCACGCTCACCCGCCCGGGAAACGACGCCACCTCAACCGTGAACATCGGGCGGTGTATCCATCCGAGCAGCAATAGAGGTACTCAGCAAGCGTTGCCGAGTACCTACCTGGTTGCGCTGTCGAACACGTCCCTATTGGGGAATGGTCAAGCACTCCATGATTTCGACCGAGTCACCGGGAAAAATCATGAAGTGCGGGTGACCTTCGAACAGTTTCGCCGCCGCCTCATGCGATTCGGCCCTGACGATGGTGAACGCCGTCAGCTCGTTTCTGGTCTGTTCGATGCCACGTGACGACATGCGCAAGGTCTTGCCCAGCGGCGTGCCGTTCTCGACGATGTCTTGCTGGTGGCTGGTTACCCACTCGCCCCAGGCCTTTATGCCGGCCCGCTCCCGTTCTTTGCGCTCCGCCTCGCCCAGGGCATTCCATCCAGACGCCTGGTAACTCGCCTCGCTACCGATGAATACCGCCAGGTAGTTCTTCATGGTTCGCTCCGACATGCTGTGAGTGGAAAGAGGGTAACGCCAACCGCATCATCCGCCCGCATCGCCGATGCCACGCTCAGCCCATTTCGTTTCCGCGATGCAGGTGGATACCCAACTCTGTCGCCAATTCGCGCATGGGCTCCACATTGCGGGAAAGCGTCATCCAGCCGGCGACGCTGTCATCATCCGTATCGAGCACCCATAGCGTGTAACCATGCGGCGCAAGCTGGTCATAAGCGGTGCCGAGCAATCCGGACGTATCGGCATCCGCGTGAAACTCATCTTCGTCGGTGTCGCCATCCCAGTCGATCGACAGGTTCCAGCGGGACGCCAGCTCCTCGATGGCCTGTACCAGCGCCCGCGTGTCCTCAGCGCCCACGTAAAAGGCTGACCGCCAATCGGCCACCTGCCTTACCACTTGAGCCACATCGACGTCTTCATCGGGCGTATCGCTCACCACCTCGCGATAGGCGGTGAACTGTTGGAACGCCGAATCATCGTCGCCTGGGTTGATCATCAGGAACAGTTGCCAGACATAGGCGTCGAGCGAATCGTCGTCATCGTCAAACGTGTGCTCGTGGTCGAAGTCGTCGCTGGAGAAACTCATGGCTCGGCACCTGGGAACGGAACGGTATGGCCTGCCCGGGAGCAGGTCCGCTCCATTGTCGGCCGCAATGCCAGCGAGTGAAAGAGCGAACCGGGCGTGAAAGCGCGCCCTGCCCGGCTTTTGCATCGCCGCAGAGGGAAGCGCTACCCTTCGCGCACCTCGGCAGGACGCTGACCATCCCCATGAATCTGACTGATTTTCTGTTTTCCTTCCGCGGGCGCGTGGGTCGCCTGCAGTGGTGGCTCTTCGTCATCCTCTCGGCCCTTCCGGGCAAAATACTCGAGGGTGCATGGAATCGCGCCGATGAGTACTCCGGGGTGCTCGTGCTGGTTCTGACCATTGCCTCGCTCGCGCCGCTGTGGATGTATCTCGCGGTCAGCGCCAAGCGCCTTCACGACTGCGACTTCTCCGCCTGGTGGTTGCTGCTGATGCTCGTACCGTATCTGGGCGCCTTCGTCCTGATGATCATGAACGGGTTCATCGCCGGCACGGCGACACCAAATCGATTTGGCGAACCTGTCGGCGCACGCGAACCTCAAGCGGATCGGCCATGAAACGCGCCGCGCAAACGCTACCGCTCGCCCTGCTGCTTGGCCTGTTCCCGCTAAGCAGCCATGCGGACGTAGGTAGTCTGGGAGGCTTGGCCGTCGCGGCTTTCGAGATCGCCACAGTCTTCTGGCTGTGCCTGACCATCGTCGTGTTTCTGCTGCTGCGCAAGCGTCTGTCGCTGCTGAAGCTAATCAGCGCAGCATTGCTGTTCCTGATCTCACCCCTGCTGATGCTGGCATGGGCGTTGTTCAAGGAATACATGTTCGACGATTACTCCAGCGAGGCCACCGAGACCGCTGCGAAGCCCGTGCTGGCCGCCGGCGCGACGTTCCCTGCCGGAAGCGTCGCCCACTACGAGGTGAAGGGCAGCCGCATCTCCGGACACCGACAGCGCACCTTGCTGGACGTGCGTAGCAACCAACCGGTGCAACTGGGCAAGCTGCGCATCAACGCTATCAAGCTCGACGAGTACTCCACGGAACTGCAGATATCGCTGAGCGGCGACCAGATACTGGACGGCTGGCCCTGCGCCGGCGGCGAATACACCATCGTGGATCCCACATCCACGGGTTTTCAGCTCCGCTCGTGCTGGCTGTCCAGCCCGCGCGAATGGCAAGGCCAGACGGTGGCGGCAGGCACCTATGTGGCGCGCAATGGCGAGAGCAACGAGTGGTTGTTCGACGCCATGCCCAAGCCCAGTGATGCGCCATCCGACAGTCCGTAACGCAGCGCCCTCCGTTACATCCCGACACCACAGACCCGACAGCCGATCACGCCTATGTCACGCGCCATCGCCCTTGCCGCCGTTTTCGTCACCACGGCCCTTTCCCTGGCTTCGCCAGCCGCGACCACGCCAGCAACGCCCAACGGCGCCTCAGGCGTCTACGATATCCAGCCTCGCAACGACCATAGCGTCGAGCTCCCGCACCGCAAGCTGTATCTGGCTTTCGAAGGCGATGACGTCACCGGCTACTACGACAACGCCTATCCTCAGCCTGCGGACGCCGATGTCGATGACACGTGCCGCTTCTTTCTCTCGGGAAAGCAAACCGCACCGGCGACAGTGACGCTTTCCGCGGATTACCCAGGCGATGGCGTTGCTTCCGATATCGTGCTGAGCAAGCGCCCCGATGGCGCGTGGTTGGTGACCGTCAAGGGCACCCACGCGGATGCATCCCGCCTGCCCAACTGCTCAGTGCCGTCGCTCATCAGCGGTGACGTCGTAAAGCTTGCATCCGCTCGCCCCTGGCGCATCGTGGGCCGCGCCAGCAAACCCACGGTGCCGCTTTACTCAGAACCCTCGACGGATAAGAAGACCAAGGGCTATCTGGTCGATCTGGACCCGGTGGCGATACAGACCATCCAGGGCGAATGGACACAGATCGACTACCTGGCCAAGGATCACGAGCTGGTTCGGTGGGTCAAGAGTACCGACGTGTACTACTACCTGGAACGTTGAGACCTGCGTTCGGTTAGGCTCGGTGTGGACCTGAT
Organism: Dyella sp. ASV24; assembly: GCF_016428905.1. Taxonomy (GTDB): domain Bacteria; phylum Pseudomonadota; class Gammaproteobacteria; order Xanthomonadales; family Rhodanobacteraceae; genus Dyella. The sequence goes on from NZ_JAELTQ010000040.1 coordinate 6,979, forward strand.
CCACACCCACGGCTTACTTCACCAGATCAACCATGCCCTGCGCCTCACGCACCAGCGAGGCATACGCGGCCACGCCCGGCAAATGCTGCGCATAGCACTGCAGGAAATCGCCATTCGCTTTCTCGCCCAGATCGACGTACTGATCGAACTTGGCTTTGTCCGCCAGTTTGGAGTCGTGGTAAGCCGACAGCGCAGCGTCCACTTTTTTGCTGGTCTCGCGGTAGGCCGCCGCGCATTCGGGGATATCTGGCGTAGTCCACGACTTCCGTAGCAACACCACACGTTCACCGTTTACCACAGCAACCAGAATGCCATCAGGCGGCGACGGCGCGGGATCATCCTGTGCAGAGGTGAACAGGATGGCACGCGCCACACCCGGTGCACTCTGCGTAACAGGAAGCTCCGCGTATTTGTAGTAATGCGCGTCGTCAGAGAACGCCTCGGTGTAGAACGTTTCCGAGGTGAACACGCTGGCGAGCGAATCGACACCGGCCGCTGCGGGCTTCGGTATATCGGACGAGTGACCGAGCCAATCCCTCAGCAACGGCACGGTGGTGACCAACGCAAACGATTTTCCATCCGACGAACTGGCCGCTACACCGTCCAGCTTGCCGTAGCCCTCTTCGTCGGTAAGGGTGTCCACGTAGTACGAACCCTTCGGCGGGAAGCCCTGCAACCGGATCGGCCCGACGATGCTCTGCATCATGCCCTGCAACGTCTGCAACGACGCCTGCATGCGCTTATCGGTTTTGGGGTCTTCAAGGTCAGCCACCTTGAATTCCGCGACAGCCTTGTCGCGCGCGACAAGATAGGCCGTAGTGGCCGCATCCGTCGCCTGGGATGTCATGGAAACCAGCATGCACGCCAGTGCAAATCCGGACGTGATCCTGCGCATAGATACCCCTTGTCATGTCGCCTCAAGTGACGACGCATGATGAAACCATCCCAGTGTATGGCAGGTGTCCCGCTACCTGTGACCATCACCGCCCCTCATCGCGATAAACGATTCAGCTTGATGCGCCCGGTCCACGTCACCAGAAATTCGACTTACGATAGGCAAAAGGTGAAGGGAACCGCGATCAACGTCGATTCCGCACTCTCGCGTACATCCGCCGGGCACCCTACTCAAAAGGACGCACTATTCATGGAAGAGCTCGACATTGGCGATGTGAAGTTCCACATCTGCCGCCCGCCTCGTGTGGATTTCCCTACTTATCAGCGCTTGCAACGCTTGATGGTGAACCCGGCACTGGGCGCCCGGCGCAGCTTCTTTCGAGGCTTCACGCCGACCTTCCTGGTGACGGCCTTGGTGAGTTTCGTGGGCATCAACCTGGTGCAACGCCCCGGCTACGCCTTTCTTGTCGTCAACGACGGTGCATTCATGATCGATGCGCCACGGCTCTGGCTGTACGCCGTTGGCATCTTCTTGCTGGGTGCGGCGCTGGTCTACTGGCGCCTGCTCGTGCGATCACGACGCATCCTCCGTTATGTCTACGAGCAGCGATTCACATCGATTCTCGATGCGTGGTTCGGTGAACATGGCCTGCGTGTTCGCTGGGGCGATACCGTGTTCGTGTCGCCGTGGTCGGTGGTGGACAGCGTGCATGAGGAGAAGGGTGTGACCTATCTGATCGCCAGCGGTGGTGTCAGCCTGGCCTTTACTGCACAGGCCTTTCCGTCAACGGCGGAGTACGAAGCTTGGGTGGCGTTTGTTCGTGAACATCAACGCAAGACGAGCCCAGCGTCATGAAACAAGCGCTCCGAACGACGCTCACCGGCCTTGGCTTCGGCATGGCTGGCTGGCCCTGCTGGCTCGCCGCGATAGGGTTTCTGCAAAGCCTTCCCGCCAACGCCACACCCGACCCAGTGAGCGCCATCGTCACCGGCGCCGCACTGCTGCTTCCCGGCCTGATCTTTCTCGCATGGCGATTCGACAAGTACGGCGTCAAGGCGATCGGCTGGGCCATGCTTGGCGTGTGCCTCGGAACTGTGCTGCCTGCTGCACTGTTCTTGGGGCTGCTTATGCTCGTTGGCCCCATGGTGCCACGCGGATAGTGAGAACCGGCCCTAGCACGCGACACCGCCCTCGACGCGCAAGGTCTGTGTCACGCCCTTATAGGTGATCGTCAGCGTTCCGCTAAGCGATGTGCTATCGGTGTTCTCGTTGGTTTCTCCGGACTCCACCGACTCGATCACGCGCAGGGTGTGCGCAGCGTCTTCGAACACGCTGGTCACGCCATGCTCCCGGCTATCCGAGTGCAACAAGGTCACGCGGACCAGCGCGCCATCGATACGGATAAAGCCAACGCCCTCAGTATCGGTGCTGCTTTCGCGAAATGTATCGCCGGACTCCGGCGCAGCGCCCGTCACCGTCAGGCCAGTGGTGCAGCCTTGCAGCTCGCCATCGCCATCATTCTCGGCCAGCGAACCCACGGTAAAAGCGGCCGGGGGCGGCACCGGCTTCGATGCGGCGCTTGCGGCTACCGCGAGCGACGCTGATGCGTGCGCCGCTTCGGACGTGGCAGCGTGGTCACTGCACGCCGCGATGACGCTAACGGCGGCACACAACAGCACCAGCGACAGTAGGTTTTTCATTGCCATGGCTTGACCACCTTGTATCCACCGACCCCGTGCTCGCATCGGCACGCCTTTATGCCGGCATCTTGCCGAAGAGAGTGGCGACGGTGATCAGCAGGCTAAGCACACCAAGCAACATGCACACCGGGCCAAAGAAGTACTTGGTGAGTTTCATCGCCCGCTCTTTCCCCAGCAGGGAGATCCAGATACGTGCGCGCCCATGGCTGAGCCCCCATTCCGCGACTTTCTCCTTGGTCGTCAGCAGAAAACCAAGAGCGAAAAAGGCGATGCTCACCAGCAGCATCACAATGTTCTGCGTAGCCATATCCTGAAATCCCTTTCTTTGCTTGCGTCGGAATGCGATGACGGTGGATACCCCATCGCCTTACGTAGTTTAGAGACGCCCTCTCCGTCCCGCACGCACCCAGCCCGCCATTTCCAGCGGGCCGGGTGGTATTCCGCCGAGTGTTTCAGACTTTTCCTACATCCGGGTCAAGCAGCGGCCTGGATCGCCGCGCCCAACTCGGCATTCGTATACGCCTTGCCCCCGATGCCCCACGCGCCATCGACGGCATAAGTCACGTTGACGAAGGTGCGTTCACGCGGATGCGCACCGGCTTTCAGCTGGTCGATGATGTCGGTGACTTCGCCGACGAAGGCCTGCTTCACCTCGGCATTGGGGAAGGTCACCGTGGGCACCTTCACCTCGATCACGGCAAGCGAGTGGAACCCGCCCGCCACATAGCTTTCGGACTGCTGGCTCACCATCAGATGCCCAATGACGTTAGGCGCCATAAAAGCGTTGTCGGTGAGGCCATGAGCGCGTAGCAGCGCCTCGGCAACACGCGGCAACACCTCGCGCTCGCCCTGGGTGGTAAGCAGGCCCTTGGTAACCTGGATAGAGATAGGCATAGCAACAACTCCGTGGATTCTTAGGGTGGGTCGAATCAGAGCTCTTGTTCATGCAGCACGGCCGCCATATAACGGTCGTGACGCGGCGATCGTTTCATAACGATCGTTATGCCGTCAAGCACAAAATAGTGATCGTTATGTGGAGGCGAGCTATGGCCCATCGGCCCGGTAAGAAAGAAGAAAGCAGGGCAAAGATCCTCAAGAGCGCAGGCCGCGGCTTCCGCAGCCGCGGCTTCGGCGGCTCTGGCGTGGACGGCCTGGCGAAAGACGCCGCCGTCACCTCCGGCGCGTTCTATGCCCACTTCAAATCCAAGGCGGACGCATTCCGCGAGGCCGTAGTCGAGGGGCTCGCCGAACTGAAGGACGGCGTGGAGCAAATGCGCACCCAGCGGGGCGCGCGCTGGCACAAGGAGTTCGTGGACTTCTATCTCGGCGATCGCCGCACTTGCGATCTCGGCGACAGCTGCGCCCTGCAGAGCCTTTCCGGCGAAGTCGCCCGCGCGGATGACGAAACACGCGAGGCCTTCGAAGTCGAACTGCACGGCATCATCGACGCCGTCGCTGGTGGGCTGGAAGGAACCTCCAAAGCCAAGCGCGAGGAAGCCATCAGCCTGCTCGCCCTGCTTGTGGGTAGCGTCACGCTGGCGCGTGCGGTCAAAGATCCTGCCGTGAGCAACGAGATCGCGGCGGCAGTGCGAAAGAGCGCGCTGGCGCTGCATGGAAATCCGTAGCTCGACGAGGCATAGCCTCCTTGCTATCCGCAGGAATAAACGCTCATACCTAGCGCCAGCTCTCCTCGGTGTATCGAGAAAACCGGATCAACCTATTCGAACGTAAGCCCTCAACCGCATGATGCAGGGGATCCGCTGCCCATCGACCAGCCGACTGGTTCGACAGGCAACGGGATAATCTCTCTCGCAGATGATGCTGCTGTGTCCATCCAGTGACTGATTGCCCCCCACCACGGGAATGGTATCTCCACGGGGAAGCGCTCTCAGAAACGCCACATGGCCAATACCGAGATCCTTGCCTTGCAAGTCGTAGCAAGTGAATACGACCAAGTCACCGACGCGCGGGACGCTGGTGGGAGTGAACGAGGCGCCGAGAAAAGATTGTGACGATGGACTCCCTGAGCCTTTTCCGCCTGTTCGCACCAAACACCAGTTAACGAAAGCTGCGCACCATGGAACCATATCATTGACAGCGTGATCGTCAGTGGCGGAAAAGAAATCCACGATTAGAGGATTCCATGGCTTGGGGTCCGGCCATTGAGAGATCAGCGCCGGCTGATCCGCATAGAAGCGAATGACAAAACTCTGCGCTACATCGATGGGGTGAGGCCCCACCGGTGTCGCCTTGATGATATCGGCGGTCTGCGAGACCACGTCGGAGGGTGGTGGACTTGTTCCCTCCACATGATTGCCGGAATGGCTGCTGACACCATGCGGCGTCACCTGCACATCGCTCAACGGCGAATAAGCCAGTTGGGCGAAGGTCTCATCCAGCGGAATATCCGCTGCGCGAAGCTTCAACCCCAGCATCGATAAAATAGATGCCGTTGCCGTTCCGGCAATAAACTGACGTCGAGATACCATGTGAGTTCTCCCATTCGGCGCCGCCATACAGTTCATGGTGGGCATGTCGCTTGCAAACACGTATCGAAACCACCCGCCGTTACATCATGTCGGTCATCCACCGTCGTGCGCGCTAAGCCCAATCCCAGTACACATCGTCATACGACCCACCGGGTGCGATACGGAGCGCGTTGCAAAACCCAGGATTGAGGTCGATACCTGCACCATTGCGAATCTCGCCAGTAGGCGGCAGGGTGTCCTGCAGTTCCCCGATAGCGGTACAAAGGCCATAGGTCACCGAGACCTTCTTGCCATGGGCACTCTCGGAGCTCCCCCACTTTTCCATCCAGACATCTCTTGGCAGCGCACACATCGGAGAGGTTGTCGATGTGCAGTCGGCACCCCATAGACCTATGCCGTTGTCGCCAAAGCGCAGCGCAATGGACGTCGGAACGCCCCACCTGACAAGCCTGTTGTATCGCGCCACGTCCGCTGGATCGGCGAATGTCGTTGCCCTCACTTTTTGCGGTGCCATACATCCTCCACCCAGGGACGTCGTTTGACGCTTGACACGATCCGCTATCGCGTCTGATCACACCGTTAGCCACGCGAAAAACAGTTCTCCAAGCACGGTACAGGTCTGTGGTGCCGACTCATCGACTGCTCAGCATCAACTTCACGCCCCCCGGAGTTGCGGCGCTCCGGCCAACATGGTTATGGGTTATTGCTAAGCTTCCCCAGCCCCACAAACTTCGTCTTAGGGGCGGGTGTCGCACTATTAGGGTTTTGCTGTAGCTTTTTGACGAAGTTGGCCCCTGCCGGGGTTGGATCACTCGTCGCTGCAAACTCAATGGGAACGCTCCCCGTGCCGACCGTGTTCGCGCCCACATCGGTAACAAGCGCACCTGCATCCACTTGCGCGGCAAGGCTTCCTTCCCCGCTCGAGCTGATCAGCGCCTTGATGATGCATCCACCCGGTGATGGCACCACGGCGCCGGCTTCATAAGTGATGCCATTGGTCGTGGGAATCACCTTTGCCACTTCACACGTCGACTGAGATATATCCGGCTTCGCCAACTTCACGCCTGCCGTGACCGTGAACGGGATCAAGAGATCCTTGCTCAGGGTGGCATTCTTTCCACTTGCGTTAGTCAGCGCGACCGTAAGGATTGCTTCAGTACCCGTCTTAACCGCCTTCTTTCCGCCAAAATCTGCCGTCACTGAAATACCTTCGTTGGTCGCGGAAGGGGCATTCGATGTAGCCGCACTGATGCTCTGCGATATCAGGTACTCCGCTGACGCCATGCTGCACTTGGTGTGGATCGATTCGATCTTTGCAACTTCGACCGGCAGTATGAGGTTGTCGTCAGTCATGCTCGACATGCCATCCATGTACTGCTGGACAGCAACAGCGTAAGAAATGGTCATCACCTTGCCGATGTTCGCGACCGTTGCGTCCGCGAAATACCCGGATAGGTAAGCGTTCTTCGTTCCAGAAGCCATCGTTGCGGATGCGGTTAGGCCGTGGACCGTCGTGATGGGCTTTGCCACCGTAGCAAGCGCCGAGAACAGCGTACTGAACGTATCCCCCAGGAAGTTCGCATCACTTTGTGCCGCGTCCACTTTGTTGGCAAAGTCACGACATTTCAGCACCGAGTCGAGCAGAACGGCACCGAGATATCTCTTCTTCCCTTCAAGGTCGCTGGGAATTGAAACGTGCCCTGTTCCTGCGGCCGATGATGCCCCTGCCAAGAAAACAGGATCATCCAGCTGCTTATTGATCGGCGCAGCGGAGATGACGGACGGATCGTTTTTGCTTCTAAAAACGAAGCAGCCGGAGAGACCCGAAACCATGAACAGCAACAGCACGCTCCACCAGAGAAAGGCTTTCATTTCCGCTCCTTGAGCAAAAATTACAGACGCCTCTACGCCACCTGTTTGCACAGGCAGCACTGACAATGCGGCTACAGCACCCCGTTCCATGTCCGTCGTCGAGAGACGAAAAGGTCGCTTTGACGGGACACTGGCGGCAAAGGCTACTACTCGATTCCTGCCGCTTCAATCTGTTACATATCAGATACATACCCCTTGCCGTCACCCCAGTCGAGCCAGGCGCCATGAAGGCGTTGAGCAGGCGAGCCCCAACCACCCGCATAGCAAACACCGACATCCCTACGATTACTCATTGCGTAGGGGCGTCATGGGCTTACGGCGATCTCGTTAGAGAGCTGTACGTTGAAGCGCATGAATGCGGGATAGAACAAAGGCATCCACTCACGGCCTTCTTCGTGACGAGGGGCTCAAGAACGCTCCCAAACCGAGGCGCCCGACAGGACGAGCTCGCTCAACCTACAGGTGGCATCAGAAAAGTCCTACACGCCCAGCAAGACCGGGGGCTTATGGTGCACACCGGACGCCGTAAGGCGGGCCAGCGCCGGCAACTGCTGTCTTGTCGTGCGCGCATCGACCCGCTCTGGATCACGGAAGGAATCGTACCGTAGCGGCAAGTCGCTCAAGGAGGCGCGCTCGGGCTGCAGGCGGGCATGACGCCAAGGCGCTGTTGCCGCTCAAGGAGACAACATGGACGTGATGTCGAGATGCAAGATCATCCGCCTGGTGGCTACCCAGGGAAAAATGCGGGTGTACGAAATGGAAGACCGTAGCTGGTTGATGGTCTGGGACGGCACGGTGGCCTGGCGCAACAACAATCCCGGCAGGCTCAAGTTTGCTTTCGCAGGCTGCGCAGACGATCCGCACAGCCATGTAACGCGCACGCGGGAAGAAGCACTCGGCGACGCGCAACAGCGATACCAGGGTTTGATTGATCTTGATCCATGGGGCAACGCCGTTTTCGAGAGCTACGACGCTGGTCGCGAAGCGCAGAAGAAGCTGTTGCGGGAGGGCGTGAAGGACAGCACCGTCGAGCAACTGGTGCTGCGCTACTCTGCTCACGATTACAGCGGAAGTACGCACCATGCGAACCAGGTGGCGATCATTCACGCCACCGCCGCCGCAAAGGGCCTGGACCTCCACGGCAAGATGGTCAAGGACATGACCCCGCTGGAGATCAACACGCTCGCCGACGGACTGGCGAAGGCCGAATCCTGGAAGGTCGGCGCGGTCGAAAAGACCCAGCCGCTCAGCGACGAGCAACTGCGCTCGATCCTCGCCCAACACGCAGCACCCTCTCCCTACGGCCACGCACACCGCCACCACGACGCCTGGCGCGAGGGCGATCGCGGCCCAGGCGTGGCACAGCTCCAGCAAGATCTGATCACGCTGGGTGTCAACGCCAAAGACGGCCGTCCACTCGTACCCGATCAACACTTTGGACCGCGAACGCGCGAAGCCGTGGAAGCCTTCCAACGCTTGCATGGATTACCTGCCGACGGTGTCGCCGGCTCGGCCACCATCGCCGCACTAGCGCGAGCGAGAGCGCTCGCCCTGCCCGATGCGCCCAGCCTGCTTGACGCGCGACATCCCGCACACAACATCTTCAAACAGGCCTATCAATGCGTGGCACGCATCGACCAGAGCCAGGGCCGCACACCGGGCGCGCGCACGCAGATGTTCGCCGGCAGCCTCACCTCTGCCGCCCTTGGGGTAGGCATGAGCCAGATCGACCACGTCGTTCTGTCGGAGGACGCCAGCCTGGGCATCGCCGTGCAGGGCCCTCTCCAGCTGCCGTTCAAGCACTACGCGAGCGTGAACGCGATGGAGGCGGCCCAGACGCCGCTCGACCTGAGCAGCCGACAGGCTGCTGCGCACATGGAGCTGGCCCAACTCACCCAGACCAGAAACGCGGATACCTCCCCATCACCGTCCGACACCTCACCCGACCTACCTAGCTAAGGTTCAAGGAGACCCGCCGTGTTGCCGAAAGCCGCCATGAAAGACTTCGACTTTGACCAATTGCACCGCGACATCCTTGCGGCCGCCCGGCAAGCCTTTGCCGACGTATTGACCCAACGCTCCGTTGATGACTTGTGCGCCTTTGCCCTCTACAGCGACTCCGGCGCGATGACGGTCTGCCCTGCCATGTGCACCACCACCTTTCTTGCCGAGCGAGCCCGCAACGCACCGGACGAATATCTGTTCTACAAGTACTCACCATCGGAATGGCCGCTTGAAGGCGCAGGTGCTGAAGAGGCGTTTGGCCGCATTTGCCGCACGCTTCGCGAGCACCTGTTTCACGATATCGACGATAGCGACCAGGCTTTTCAAGCGTTCCAGCAACGCCTGATGCAAACCTGTGTGCAAGTGCAGGCGGAACTGCGCGAATCATTCTTCGCAGAACGCGCAGGCGACTTCTTGTTGCTGGTCACCATTTCCGACGACGACGAACCCACGCAGGTACTTCAGTCCAGAGTCCGACAGCTGAACAACTCACGGATCGCCGACGAGTTCGATGCATGGACACACACCTGGGTCAGTACCTGAGTCACCCGGTGCGTCATCCGTCATTTGCCCTGCTGCTCGGCGTTGATCTTGGCGAGGTAGGCGCTTAACACCGGCACCTCGCTGTCCTCGATAGGCGCGCCATAAGCTATCCGCATTTTGTTGATCTCCGCGGTCCACTCCGCTTGCGTCAACGCGGGCTGCTTCAACACCATGCCCGCGGAATGGCAGATAAGGCACTTGCCGGCAGTGTCCGAGCCGGGCCCGGCAGGAAACGAGGACTGGCTGGCGGGTAGATCCACCGACACCGAATGAATCGCAATCGGTGCGGGATGCGTCGATTGCGCCCAGGCGGGGTGCAACCCGATCAGCGCCAACATCGTCGACAGTGCAAAAAGATCTCTCGTGTTCATGTCAGCCGACCTGGACCTTGACCGATTCGATGACATTGCGCATGAAGCCACCCGGATTCCAGTTGGCCTCCGCGGGTTGCTCGACGCCATGGGTGTTCACCGCCTTCACCATCAGCGTGTTTTCACCCTTCGCGCTTGGTGTGTACTTGGCGTGCCAGCGACGGAAGCTGTACTTGCCGTAGTCCTGCTCCAGCGTGGATTCCTGCCAATGCGCGCCACCGTCGGCGGACCACAACACTTTCGCGATGCCGGTGTCCCCACCGAATGCAATGCCGCGCACCTGCGTTGCATGACCGGCCAGCAGCTTGTCACCATCACGCAGATTGGTGATGAATGATCGCGGCACCATGCGGTTGATCGGCACGCTCTTGTAGCCCGTCTGGCCGGGCATGACGGCCGCATGCGGCGTGTCCGGGATCAGATACGCCTTGGCCATCCAGAAATTCGTATCCGACTTATCCAGCACCTCGATATCGCTGAGCATCTTTACCCAGTAGGTGGAGTACCAGCCGGGCACGATCAGGCGCAACGGAAAACCATTGAGCAACGGCAACTGCTCCCCGTTCATACCCCAAGCCACCATGACCTCGCCGTCCCTCGCGTGATCGATATCCAGCGACTTCAGGAAATCAGGTGTGGCCGGCAACACCCCGCTGTCCAGTCCTTTGAAGCGCACCTGCGCCGCATCGGCATTGACGCCAGCCTTTTCCAGGATGTCCTTCAAACGCACGCCAGTCCAACGCGCGCAGCCCATGGCGCCGTTCGCCCATTGCCCGCCCGCCACACGCGGATGGAACAAGCCGCGCGAATTGCCCGAGCACTGATTGACGGCAGCGATCTCCACGGTTTCAAACTCACTCATCAATTGCTTGAGGCTGAGCGTGAGCGGCTTACCCACTTGGCCATGCACGTTCAGGCGGAAACTATCCGCGTCGATCTGCGTGGGGATATAGGCGAGATGCCAGCGCACAAAGAAACGGTTGTTCGGTGTGAATACGCCTTGGTCGAACACGTCGAACGGTGTTTCGAGCAACGGCGGCCGTGTCCGCAACAACACCATCTCGCCCTTCTGCGGGAACGCGCGGGTCAGTTCGCGCTGCCCATTGGCGAACGGTAACTGCACCGTAGGCGCATCGGTTGCCAGGGCTTTGGCGCCACCCAAAGCGCCCATCGAACCCAGCCACCCTGCAGTGCGCAAAAATTGGCGACGGGAGGGATCATTGGCGTTCCACTTCTGACTCATCGCGATGACCTCATGCAGTAGTTCCGCGCTCACGCGCCTCCACGACAACGGCAAGCGAGCCTGGGCAATTAGCTCAATAGATATCCACCTTGGCCCGTCCAAAACATGTGAAACAGCTCGCTCGGCATCGCTTATGGGGACTGCCCTGCTACTGACTGGAAAGCGCAAAGAACTTCACCACGCCCGCCGACCCCGATGCGGAGTTGTCCTGCAGGTAGTTGCCCGCCTTGAAGTAAACCGTACCGCCATCCCAACTCGAGTCATACGTGAATGAGCGCGTCGCGCCATTGACGGTCACCGTCACCACGCGGTCAGACTGGGCGATCCGATAGTCGATGCGATCACCGAGCGCCAACCCGTGCGCCATCGTAAAGCGTTGCTCCGTGCTGCCCGGGCTCGCCTTGACGCCCACCACAATGTCGCCTTTCGACCAGCGGATCTTGAGCGCCTCAGAGCCCTTACCATTGCCGTGAATCTGCCCCACGATGATGCCCCCACTGTACGGTTGTTGCGTAACCGCCAGCGAGGCGCTCAGGGTGTGCTGGCCCGAGAACGTCCACTCACGCGTGTCGCGCAACTCGGAACGCGGGTAATGCGAGCCTCGCGTGCTTGCGCCGTTATCCGGGCAATTGAACACCATCGCATGGGCCTCGGCGTCGTAATAGAAATACGCGCTGGAGAAGTCACGCAGCGCCGGCTGCTTCACTTCCTCCACGCTGTCGCCGCGAGCCACAGGGGTCTGCAACGTGTAGGTCGACAAGTCAACGTGTTGGCCGGGTGCGTCTGATGAAGACACGCCACCGGCAAGCACCGCATTCGACAACGCCAACATGCCCGTCATGGCGACGATGCCCGCCCAGCGCCCCACCTGCTTCTTGCCTTGCATCGAGCTGACTCCTTGCATGGGTAATGGCGTGATTGCCTGATCGATCGGAACGCCTGGGTCGTAAGCTGGATGACTGGGCTGTTGGATGGCATTCATGCAAATACGTGCTCAACGAACGGCATCGGGTTGACTTGAGCATTCCTCCAGGGGGAATCTGGCGAGTGCTACACCCAACCATGGACCTCAGATAGCCACAGCAAGGAGATGCTATGAACAAGTCGCTTTTCATCATGACACTGGCCTTTGGCCTCACCGCGTGTTCCGGCCAGAACGGCGGCGAACAGGCCACCGCCCACCCGAACGAGCCCTTCACGGTTCAGCACAAACAATTCCATACACACATCGTGCGTTCGGAATCCGAAGAAGGACCGGTGCCGACGCCGCCGAAAGACAGTGGCTTTACGCTGGTCACCTATCCGTCGCAGGGCAAGACGCTACCCGCTTATATCTCTGCGGATCCCGGCGACGGAAAGAAGCACCCGGCCATCATCTGGGTCGTAGGCGGGTGGAGCAACTCCATTGACCTGGACAACCTGGCCCACGGCGAATGGGACAACGACCAATCCGCGCTGGCTTTCGCTGATCACGGCATTGTCACCATGTACCCCACCTTCCGCGGCGGCAGCAACGGCACGGGCGCCAAGGAAGCGAAGTACGGCGAAATGGACGATGTCATCGCCGCCTATGACTATCTCGCCAGCCAGCCCTATGTAGATACCCAGCGCATCTACCTGGGAGGACACAGCACGGGCGGAACCCTGGTGATGCTCACGGCCGAAGCGCTGGACAAATTCCGCGCCGTGTTCGCATTTGGCTCCACCGATCGCTTCGAAAAGCACAACGCCACGCAGTTCGTCTTCGATACCAACGACAAGCGGGAGTTTGACCTGCGCTCGCCCATCCTTTGGCTAAACGAGATCAAGAATCCCACGTTTGTGTTCGAAGGTGAGGAGAGCGACAAGGCAGCGTCCCTGGACGCGATGAAAAGCGCCTCCAAGAACAGCGAAGTGCATTTCTACCTCGTCAACCATGCTGATCACTTCAGCACGCTGGCGCCATTGACGGAAATGCTCGCGAAGAAAGTGGTCGAGGATACCGGTCCGCAATCGAACATCCAGATCACGGATGCCGACGTGCAAGCCGCCATGGCGCAACCGCCGATTCAGCACTGATGGCTTCGTGCAAGCGGAACTAATGGTGCAGCGCCCGATGGCCGTTCGCACCGGTTAGAAAGCAAAAGGCCAGACTGCTTACTCGCGTAGAGAAGCGCTCTGGCCTTTTTACCATTCAGCCCTGCGCAGCCAGCTCCTCATACAACTTGTCGCCCACCAGCTTGTTGACCCAGCTCGATGGATGGCTGTTGTAGTAATAGAAATACTTTCTTGGATCGGGGCATGGCGGGGCTTTCTTCTCGCCCAGTGGCTCACTGAAAGCACACTGATCCTTGGTGTTGGTTATGCCATACACCTCGGGGTGGCTAACGATCTCGTCGAAGTAGCTTCCCCACTGGCTGTAGCGGAGATCGATACCCAGCTTCTGGCGCAACGCCGGCACCAGCTTTTCGTAAGCGGGATTCAATCGCTTCGCGGCATCCGAGAAATCAGACATCTGAGTAGGTAACCGCGCCAGCACGATATGGCGCGCGCCCACCGACTTCAGTATCTCGATCTGCTGGGTGATATGGGCCACGGAGACATCCAAGGGAATCTTGTCGTCATTGAGGCCACCAGCGATGAAGAACAGCGTCTTGTCCGGGTCAAAGGTGATCGACTTGTTGCGCACGCGCGCAGCGAAGTCCTGCACCTGATTGATCATGCCCACTTCCAGCATCAGGCCGTTGGTTTTCACGCCTGGATTGACGCCGGTATCCGCGCCCGCCACCGCGAAATCGATGCTTTCGCTGTTGGCGTCCTTATCCTTGGAATGCGTGAACGGCAAGTTCATGCGCTGCGCAAGATAGGCCACGGAGGTAGGGCCGTTACCGGCCAGATAGCCGGCCCCCATATCCGAGTAGCTGTCGCCAAAGACGTAAAGGCGGTTGAACTCCGCGCCAGCCATCGCGCGTGGAGCCACCACCGTTGCACACAGGAGAACAAGAAAGCCAAGGACTAGCCGCATGGGAAACTCCGCATGGCAAGACTGAACCGGGCAAGGACAGCCACCGAACGCCCTTAGAGATGCCCGGCGACCTGACAGGCACCCATGGTGGAATGAATGACATGGGCCACACACGTGCCGGAAGCCGGGGTCACCCACGTACGGAACGGCTGATCGCTGATCGGTCCGGTCCCTTCTACTTCGCGTTGGTGCTTGCCGCGCTTTGCATATCCGTAGTGGCCGGCAACTGCAGCGTGAAACGAGCTCCGCCCGTCGGTGAATCACTCACCTCTACGCGGCCTCCTTGTGAGGTGATGGCGCGCCGAACAATCGCCAGCCCCAGACCAAAGCCACCGGTACTACGGTCACGGCTACGGTCGAGTCGATGGAAAGGTTCAAAGATGGATTTCCTGTCAGCCTCTGGTACGCCGATACCATCGTCATCGACATGGATGACCAGCATGTCACTGGTCATCGTTACAGTGATGTTGATCTGACTTCGCCCATAACGCATCGCGTTGCGAACAAGGTTGATCAGAGCGCGTGCGGAGCGTTTCGGATCAAGGCGCGCCATGGCTCCGCTGGGCAGAATCGACACACGACAATGGATATTCCGCGCCTCCATTTCCAGCGCCAGGCTGCCAATCACACTGTCGATGAATTCCGCGATATCGACCTGGCAGTACTCCGGGTCGCGGCCTGGCTGCTCCAGCGCACCGTATGACAGCAGCTCACTGACCAATTGATCCAGCTCCGCCATGTCATCCGACATGGCGGCGATGTGGCGCCGCCGCTCCCCCTCGTCCTTTGCCGACTTCAGTAGCGCCAGGGCGAAACCGAAACGGGCGATAGGCGTGCGCAGCTCATGCGATATCGCATTGATCATCTCGCTCTGGGTCGACACGAGGGTCTGGATGCGGCTCGCCATACTGTCAAAGCGCGTTGCCAGCGGCGCTACGCTGGAGCGCGCCGACAAGCCGGAGCGCACATGGAGTTGCCCATCACCGAAGCGCTGAGCCGCCTCACGAAGGATTTCTAAGTCACGCCAATGCGAGCGCAGCCAAAGGAACAGGCCACCCAGCAGCATGGCGACCACCACGGTCCACGCGACGACACGGAATAGAGAGCTTGCGCCCGGCGCCTGCAGGTCACGAGTGCGCAATAACTGATGAGATGGTGGGATGGCGAGAAGGATGGTGCCGGGAGTGTCAATGTCGACCGCATAACCGAGATCCAGACGGCGCTGCTGATCGCCCGTCAGAACAACAGACGATCGTTCAAGCAGGTCGAACCGAACCATGGTGAGCGTCGGTTGTACGTCATCGAGGGCCTTTTCTCGCTCGGCCTCGTCTTGAGTGGACAGCATATCGCGCAGGACATACATGGTCGAACGTAGATCATTTGCGTCCGATGGCGTCAACCTGGGAATCAGCATGTATTGCATGCCAGGAACGACGACGAACGCCGCCAGGATGATGCAGGCGATGAGTGTCAGATAGAGCTTGTAGAACGTACGCAGCATGGTCGGTCAGTCCTCCCACGCGTACGGATTGAACAGGTAGCCTTTGCCCCATACGGTCTTCAGCTTCTGAGGCTCCTGCGCCAGATCGTCGAACCGTCTGCGCAATCGCGACACGCCCGCATCAATCGTCCGGTCAAGCCCGTCGAACTCGATACCACGCAGCTGTTTCATCAGCTCGTCGCGACTCAGTACGCGGCCCGGCGCCCTGGCAAAGGCCAGCAACAGATTGTACTCGGTGGTCTTGAGTTCCACGACCGAGCCTTTCCAGGTGACCTCGCGTGACAGTTCGTCGATGCGCAGACCTCCAAAAATCGTCACGTGTTCGCGCGAAGCATCCTCGGTTCGTTCGGGCGAGACATGCCTACGCATCACAGCGCGCAAGCGTGCGAGGAGGAGCCTTGGCTCTACCGGCTTTAACACATAGTCATCCGCACCGATCTCCAGGCCAGCGATCTGGTCCATGGTGTCGGCGCGCGCTGTAAGCATCACGATAGGCGTGTCACTCAGTTGCCGAAGACGCCTGCAAACCTCTACACCGTCCATGCCGGGCAGCATGAGATCGAGCACGACCACCACCGGTGAAACCTCATGGAACGCGGCCACGGCGGTGTCGCCACGTGGGCAGATGGAGACGTCGAACTCGTATCGGCTGAGAAATTCCGACACAAGAGACGCAAGGCGCTGATCGTCCTCGATGAGAAGTAATTTATGCATGGCATCACGAACCTGAGTGACGCAAACGTAACATCGCCCCAAGCGCGTCAACAATCGAAAACGACGTCGAAATTGTGTTTATTTGTGCTGAGCGATTACAGATAGGCACATTTGTCCCACAAAGACCCCACACACGTTCCGCCGTGAGGTACCTACGATTCTGGCCCGTCCCCATGGCCAGGAGTGCCTCCCTTGAAATCGTTCCGCCTCTCGTACTTTGTGCTCGCGCTGCCACTGCTTACGCCCACCGTCCACGCTCAGGACACGAATGTCGGCGCCTCCTACGTTGGCGGCGGTGTCGCCTACCTGCCTCGCTACGCTGGCAGTAACGAGTATCGGGTGACTCCCTTAGTCGATGCCTCGTTTACCTTCCGCAATGGTTTCTTCATCAACGGCACACAGGGCGCTGGCTTCCGCTTCCGGCTCACTGACTACCTTTTCGTGACCACTGCTGCAGGCATGGATCCAGGTCGAAAGGACCAGGACGATGTGGCGCGCCCTGGCTCCGATGTCTTGAAGGGCATGGGCGACATCAAACCCTCCGTGCTCGCCAACGTAGGTTTCGGCGTCAAGCTCGGTCAACGCGCAGATATCGGGCTTATCGCCAGCAAGTCCATGAATCACGCCGATTACGGCATGAGCTATCACCTTACGGGTCACGTGCTCGCGTGGAGTGGAGAGCGCGACAGCATCGATCTCAACGCAGCCCTGCATTACGGCAACGACAAGTACAACCAGACGTACTTCGGAGTGACCTCCGCACAGGCTGCAAACACGCATTTTCAACGGTTTCTGCCGGGCGCTGGCTTGAATGCGGCCGCTGCGGGCGTCACATGGACACACCGCTTCGGCGAACACTGGATGACGCGCCTCAGCGCCGAAGGTGCGCACTACCTCAAAGACGTCGCGGATAGTCCGATCGTGCAGAAGAAAACCGGTTACCTCGCCAGTGCTTCCGTTGATTACCGGTTCTGACGCGAGGAGCGATGACCATGTACCTCATCTTTCCGCGCGTTCTTTTCTACACCTCACTGGTCGGCCTAGTCCTGTTTGCCGGCTGTGCCGCCGATCCTCAATGGCACGATGGAGGCCGTGGACACGACCGCGGCGAAACGCAGACAGTCTCCTGCTCCAGTAACGAGAATGCCTACCAGCGCTGCGACGTAGACGGTCGCCTGCTCAAGGCGCGTCTACGTGAGCGCCGTTCGGTGTCCAAGTGCGAGTACGGCAGCAGTTGGGGATGGTCACGCCACGGCATCTGGGTGGACAAAGGATGTCGTGCGGATTTCGACGTCGTCGTTGACTGATCTGGACTTTGTTTCGGGTCCGGTGCCAACACCCACATCATCCAACAGGATGCCAAGGGTGCGGTGATGGCACCGGGCTGCTGAAGTGTCAGCCTGCCGTACCCGCATCCTTGGGCAAGTTGGCCTTGATCCAGGCGGTGATGAAGGTATCCAAAGGCACGCGCTCCGGCACATCAATACCCGCCTCACGCACATAAACCGTCGCCGCCTTGATCAGCGACTGCCGCGCAATGCTCGTTGCCTGTCGCGCCATCGCTTGCCGCTGTCGCAACTGCACGATATGCGGTGAGGGCTTTCCTGGCTTTGCGTACTTTTGATAGCGACGCAGCTCGTCTGCCGCCAATGTCGTATCCGCGGCGGCTTGCAGTGTGGCCTTATAGGCCTTGAGCAAAGGAATCAACGCGGCAGCCTTCGCATCAACGGCCATTGGATCGCCCGGTGACTCCAGCGCATCAAGAAGCCCGGCGTACGGGAACGGTGTGGTCGTCGTCATGAGGGGAACCTGAAGCGTGGCCGCTCAGCATAGGCGCGAGCGGCAGGTATGCGCCAGCCGAAAGCGAGCCCGCGAGACCAGCCAACAACGTCCTCTTCTTCTGCAACGCCTAGAAATGACTTGGTGAAAAATTCACCAGCACGTGAACTGCACGCACTCTGCGCAAATCGTGCCCCCTCCTCGTCTTCCGCTAAGCCTCAGTCCCACGCGTTTTCAACACCGGTCGGCGTCCATAGTGGCCAATCATGGGGGTCAGCCACGCGTAGACCTTGCGCGGCAGCGACTTGAGCCTAAGCGCCGGCTTCTCGATCACGTGCCAGGAGAGCACAGCCACGGTCAGCGCCAGCGGCCACGCGATAAACGCATTGGCCAAGCTCGAGGCCCCTGGTACCCAATGAGCCGCGACCTGCTGCATGGGAAAGCCCCACAAGTACAGACCATATGAGTAATCGCCAAAGCGGTTATAGCCGTACCAACGCGTGTTGTACGCAAAGGCGAAGACAAAGCTCATCAAGGCAAGCGCCATCGCAAAGGGATAGAGCACGCTGCCGTGCGCCAACCACGCGAGCAGGGCCGTCACCGCCGCAACCGGCCAGCCGACATACACCCACGACCGGTTGACGAAACAGAGCGCGCCCAACGCGAAGTAACCCGCGGGCTGCACAAAGTCCGCGAGCGGAACCAGTGGTATCGAACCGGGCCTGACGATGCCCCAGATAATCAAGGCAACGATAAGTACATTGGCCAGATATTTTCGCCCGAGAATGCCAGTAACCCCGGCGATTCCCACCCACAGATACATCCGCACTTCCGCCGGCAACGTCCAGATGGACCCATTGATCGCGCCGTGCAATTGCTGGTCAGTGAAAACACCCGGCAGGTAGTAAGCCAGATACTTGCTGAGCTCGATGTTCTTCGTGACGTAGTGCAGCACCTGACGGTCGCGGAGATAGTCCGCTAGCGGCAAGCTGGTGAAGATGGAGCCAAGCACGTACGCCGACCCCACCAGACAGAACAGATAAGCCGGGTAGATCCGCAAAAGGCGGGCCCAGAGAAAACTGGGCAGATGCTGGCGGCGCAGATAACTGCCGGCAATCATGAAGCCGCTGATCACAAAGAAGGCATTGACCGCCAGCGCGCCCGAGTACGAGCCCCACCCCAGCCACAAGAACAGGTCCATCCTGCTGGAGTCACCGCTGATGGGCGCGCCATGGCCATAGATCACCAGACTCGCCGCGAGTAGGCGGAGTAGAAGAAAATTATCTTGCGCCTGGGCAGACGCCTCGGCCAGCGTCCGCACACGAAAAAACCCCTTCACGGCCACGACTTCCCTATCCATCAAGCGCAAGTTATTTCATGCAAGCGCATGATTTTGCCGCGTTTCGTAAGTAATTGACAGTGCTAGCGAGGCCAGTGCCCCATCAGGCCGCTGCCAGAGCGCCGCCCTGGGTGCCGGAGACGGCATCGCCGGGGTGCCTTGGTGCACCCAGAAAGCTGGCCCGAGAAAACGGCATGACCATGCTTATGGAAAGACGCTTGGACACAAGCCCAGGTGCGCACGAGACCGCACACGATTCTTCGTGCTAAAGCACGCCAAACCCACCGGGTTCGCGCTTGCGCTGCACGCGCGCCTTGTCGAAATCGGCTTGCAGCGTGACCCAGTACTGCTCGGTATTGCCGAACACGGCAGCAAAGCGGATAGCGCATGCCTCATCGATCGCCTCGCCCCCTGATCACGCCACGCATGCGCGCCACCGGTAGACAGGTAAGCCGTGCCAGTTCCGTCACGTTGATACCGCGCGGGCGCTTGTGGTCCTCGAGCAGCACCTAGCCGGGCGTACGCAGGCGGTGAAACGCGCTCGCGCCGAGACGAAAGCGGGGTGGAGTATTAGACATAGGAGCCTTCTTCAAGACGCAATCATTCGCCGGATCCGCGTGTGATCCGTGTCAGGTAATACCGTGTGCCCCGTCCGTGACCGCCCGGAGGTGTGGCGCATCGACCCGTGAGCCGATGCGCCACGGGGGCGATCATCGGACGGGGTTTAAGCGTCGGCGGTCGGCGATTGCATTCGCCGACGGGTGACCTTTTCGATACTGACCACGGCAATACCGAGGGCCACCCTCGCTTCAACGGTCAGCTCTTCGGCACTCGATCCATCCTGCAGATTCGCCGGTACGACCATCCACTCCCCCTTATCAAAACGCTCACGCAGGTACGCGAGCATCTTCAGGGCGGGAACGATATCGTCACGGGGGTCCTCCGCAGGCGGGGACTCGAGAAAGGCCTGGAGCCGAGATAAAGCGGCTTGGCTGCCGTCACGGCGTGCTGACGGACGTAGCCCTGCCTTATGATCGCTGTTAGCCATCATCAACTGCCTTCAGTTGGTTATGGTTAGCGAGTCGTCGGTGTTGACGCACCGGCGGCTCGCGACTCACGGCATCACTGCCGTGGTCACTCGCGTAGCCCTGAAGAAAGACGAAAACAGACGGCGCGAGTGACATACCAAGCCTACTCCCAAGCGCATAGAAAACGCATGTCGGGCGAAGGCTCGACGCACATGCGGCGAACGCCTACGGCGTGTACGTATGGGGCTATAGCAACGGCGGTTTACCGCGAATGATCCGGTAGAGCGAGCGGCATACGCACAGGAACGCCAGCCTTGACGCCCACGTGGAAGAAAGCGCCCTACCCCTTTACTCTTGTAGGGAACAAGGGGAAAAGCTATGGACTCGGCGACACTCACCTTTGCCGCACTCAATGCGCGCATCGATCAACTGCCCGATCACGAAAGCCTATCCATCGCGCCGACCAAACGGCAGCGCTGGGGGTACGTCATTGGTTTTGGCGCGGGCTTTACCGGCCTGCTGGCGATCAAGCTACAGCCGGACTCCAAAGCGGTAACGATCTTTGCCATGGTCATGATCGTCGCGGAGATTGCAGGCCTGCTAATCGCACTGATCCCGCGCAGCCCGTGGAAGCGTCCCGGTTTCGCCTCGGAACGCCGTGAATATGCCGAGCAACTCGACTTCGATATGCGGCACGAAGAAGAGCTCGTGGCATGGCTCCGCACGTTTCCAAAAGAGCGACTTGACGCCATGGCTCAGTACGTCGCCCAACGCCATGAACAACTGAAAGACAAACTGCCTCTCGTATCGGGCGGACTAGAAAAGCTCGGTGCCCTGCCCGTTGCGGTGGCGCTGTACCTGCAATTCAAAGATCTCCACTGGCCACCCCACCCCACATGGCTGGAACTCATCCTCGGCTTCGCTCTTGTTTCGCTGTACTGGGCGAGTTTGCTGCTCGCTAGCGTGCGCTTTCGCGCACAGAAACTCGGAGTGCTGCTTCAGCGTGCCGCGGAATCGGCGGACACCACTCCCGACCATGATGACGGTTATCTGGCGGGCTGAACCACATCCATCTGAATCCTCGACGAGTTCGCGTAGATCAATCAACGGAGACGCGGTCCATGGGCAAATTCACAATCAACAGGGCCGAGGCCATTGCGCTTTTAGGCGTGGTGATCAGCGCTATTGCACTGTATGTGTCCTTTGAAGGCACAAAGAGCACCAACCAGATCGCATCTCAGGCACTGGAAACATCCAGGCAAGCCAACGCGATTGCACTTGGAACAGTGCGAGAGCCAGCGGTGCTTCAGTTTACGGACACATCCGAACTAAAGCGCTTTAGCTTCACGTCAACGGATGCAATCCAGCAGGAACTGGAGCAAGTCCTTCAACTGAGAAATGATGGGAAGAAAGACATCGACGGCGCGACACTGGAGCTGGTAGGCGTCGATGGGCTTACCTACTTGGCGACAGATTCATCCCAAGAGATACATCATCTTCCCTCCGTGAACGTAACGATCACGTTCAACTCAGCCATCCAGCCGGATGGACTGGTTCTTATTGATATAAGAAAGCCCATCCTCGAGTACCTAGCTCGATTGAATGAACGGGTTGCGAATGGAAAGACCAACTACGTTACGGGCATCAACATTGTTGTTACGCCCAAAGCTGTTGGCGCATCAGCGCCCGTCGGCGCCCCGTCCAAACTATCCCCACGAGATAGGGAACTGATTACCGTTGAGTTCAATGGCGACGTGGTGACATCGGACGTCGCAAAGAAGATTCTTGAGAGCGAAACCATAGCCAATCGTGTCTTCTCGCCCTAACCCGCCTGGCGGCTGACGGTGTGGCGTCGGAAGCACCCTACGCCTAATCCTTGAAATGGATCGCAGCATGCGTACCGTCGCAGAACGGCTTGTTCTTCGACTGTCCGCATCGGCATAGCGTGACGCGATTGCGCACCTCGTACTTGAATCCATCCGCCGAGATCACGGGAATACCACCGCGCAGCCAGAGCGGGCCGCTGCACTCTTGCACCGGGTCTTCGACGAGACCGATGGAAACCGGCAATGCCGTTTCGACGGACTCCCCGGTGGCGCTGTCCCACGCCACCAATCGACCGGACGGACACTGGTTGACCTGCCGAATAAAGTTGGCGCGCACCTGCGGATCGTCCGTCGCAGCCACCTGACTCCAGACCTGCCCGTTGGGATCGCAGAAGCGGGCAAACGCGCAAAGGTTTTCCGCGTCGGTGAGCGCATGCAGCGGCCCGTTCATCACCTTTGCCTGTTCGAGATACGACCGACGGCTTGCTCGCTCCGTTCCATCGAAACCCACTTTCTGATGCGAGCCATCGCAGAATGGCTTCGACTTTGAATGACCGCACCGACACAGCGCATAGGTCGCCGCGTGCTCGATCGGCGGCCCCTCCTCCCAGGCCTCGGAACCAGCCTCCGCATCAGCAACGATGGTTTGCTTGGCCAGCGCGATATCGCCAACCACCAGATACGGGCCGTTCTTGGAAACGGTCACCTGGACGCTCGCCGTTGCCCGTGCCATGCGATTCACCCCTCTCGCCGCGGAATTGCCCTGGGGCATAACCATGAACCCACACGCGAAGTGGCGACGTGAAAGAGGGCGTAGACCCAGCCACCGCGTTTGCGCCACGCCATCCCTGAGATTTGTCTAGGAATCGCCAAACCGATGCAGCGCCATGCAGGGCCCTCACTAGACTCGCCGAGATCCGCTGGAAGAGCGTGGCGGTTGTCTTGTTTACCAACCGCCATGCCCTGGTCTCGACAAGCGACCACCATCGGGCCTTTCCGCAGCACTCGGTACATCCCATGAAGACAATCCCTCTATATCGCACCACCCTCCTCACCTCGGCCGTGCTGGCCTTGACGGCTTTCGGTGCTGGCGCGGCCTTCGCCGAAGTCGCCAGCACCGCCAACGCAAAACCCGCACCGCAGCAAGCAGTGCCCCGTACCGTGGATCAACGCGCAGTCAGTTTGCTCAAGAACATGAGCGAGTACCTGGGCGCACAGAAGCAGTTCACCGTCCGCACCCACGACACCTCTGAGGCGTTACTCGATAGCGGCCAGAAGCTGCAGTTCGAAGCGGAGGGCGAGGTCAGCTTGCAGCGCCCCAACCATCTACGCACCAGCCGCAAGGGCGAGATGGCCGACATCGACTTCTACTATGACGGCAGCACCGCCACGCTCTTTGGTCATCGCACTCATTACTACGCGACCACGCCAGCCCCCTCGACTATCGACGCGATGATCGACGACGTGGGCACCCGCTTTGACATCGACCCGCCGGGTGCGGACCTTCTTTACAGCGACATCTTCGCTGGCCTCATGCCTGAGGTGAAAGAGGCCCTGTATGTGGGCGAGGCGCACATTCATGGTGTAAAGGCACACCATTTGGCCTTCCGGACAAATGATGTCGACTGGCAGATCTGGATTGCCGATGGTGATCGCCCCGTACCGCTCAAGTATCTGGTGACGACAAAAACCATGACCACGGCGCCTGAGTTCTCCGTGGCTTTCAGCGATTGGAATTTCTCGCCAAAGCTGAACGATGCGACCTTCAAGTTCACGCCACCCGCAGGCGCGCAGAAGATCGATTTCCTGAACAAGCAGCGCGCCGCGCAGTGATACAAAGGAGACGCCCATGAAACGGACTATCGTCCACACCCTTTTCGCGCTTGGCTTTGTGTTGCTCGCCGGGCCCGCCTGTGAACTCGCCGGCAGCCAGAAGCTCGGTGCCATGCTTATGCCATCCGCCCACGCCGTCATCGGCATGCCATTAACCCCCGTCAGCTATGCGGGTGTTGCCCGTCGCACCGCGCGCCGCACCGTGGCCGTTGCAAGTGTCGCCACCACCACGGCGGTGGTCGCCACGACCGCCGCGGTTGCCAGCACGGTCGCTGTCGGCACGATGGTGTCGATGCTCCCCGCGGGCTGTGCCAGCGTCCACTCCGGCAACGCGACCCTGTTCCAGTGTGGCGGCGTCTACTATCGCCCGGCCTATCAAGGGCCCAACGTGGTCTACGTGGTCACGACACCGTAAGCCGCGTCACCTGATTCAAAGAAAAAGGCGGAGCCACGTCACGCACGTGGTCCGCCTTTTTCTTTCGAGGCTCAGGTCATCGCCCCGTTGGCTTGAGGAAAGTCCGCAGATAAGTGAAACGCGCCTGATATGGCCAGCACCATAGGGTTCCGCTTATCCATAACCGTCTAGCCTGGTGCCCGCCATGAGCACCGACCTTACGGTCAGCGCTCATGGAATGGGCTATCCCTTACAACTGGACATTGGTCGTCGCATTGAACTGGGTACCCAGATTGGTCTCCAGGTTACCGATCGCATGCTCCAGAACACTAAAGGTCGCTGCACGATCCGACGCGTTGCCAAGATCCAGCGTCGCTGAGCTGGCTACGCCGGCTTGCGTCAATGCCTGACTGAACGCCGCATTCGCCTGCGCCGCGGAAATATAGGTTCCCACGCCCGAGCTGTTGACGTAGTCCATGGTCTGGAACACGTTGGAGAAGATGCCTTCCAACGTGGCAACACTGAAGGCCACATGGTTATCGGGTGTGGCAAACGTGGTCGCGCTGGTCGTCGGGATCGGGTTGTTGTACAGCTGATCCAGGTAGTAGCGCACCTGGTAGGGATACTGCTGGTAGGTGTCCTGCACACCCCATACCGAGCTATAGGAGTTGACCGATGCCACGGTCGCCGCCGTGGCGGTCGCCCCCAGGGTGCTGTAGCTGCCCACCAAGCCACCGTAGTAACCCTGGTTGTACGCCACGTTCAACAACACGTCCAAGAAGTTGTTAGGCAACGTTTTGAAGTTTGCCAGCGCGTTGTCGTACGCCGGCTGCCAGGGTGTTACCCAACCACCGGTTCCTGTGCCGGTGACGATCAGGGATACGAAATCGTTGTAATGGAAGTACGCCGTCAACATTGGACCGTAGTACTTGTTATTGAACGATGGCGGCGTCGCTTTGCTGTACTGCGTGGCGGCCGTCGCCATGGTGTAGCCGATGTTCTTCTGGATTGCGGCGTAGTTGATCAGCGAGTGACCGGCCGGCGTATAGGAGCCGGACACCATGTCGGCCGCGTAGTTGTTGATCTGATAGGGGCCACCTTGCCCGGCGCCCATCACCGCCGCCTGATTGGGCGACGGATCAATAAGCGTGCTGGTGTTGACGTAGTACTCGGTCGCGATATTTTCCTGCAGCAACTGCCCAAAGATCGATCCGTACAAGTAGTCCTTGTCGAACTGGATACCCGGGTCATATTCCTGCACCAAGTGGCCATACATCACCCCCGCGATGACATTGGACAGGATGAGATCGGTGTAATTGCCACTCGTCAGGGCGAGCTGGTCTTGCGCAGTGCCACTGCCCAGCAGCAAGTGGAAGCTGATGGTATCTGACGTGATCACGGGCGGCGGCGGCGGAGGGGGTGTTGTCGAACCACCGCATGAGCTCTGTACCGTCCAGGGTTGCCCGCTGCCCGATCCCCCACTGTTGGTGGCTGGGTCGTTGCCCTGGGTCCACCAGTTGGCCTGGTAGTTGATGCCGTTTTCACTGGCGACATCGCCGGTGTTGTAGATCGTTGTCGCGTTCCACGCGGTGGCGCAGGCGGTGCTCGCATAAACCGTTTGCAGCGGCACAACCGCAAGCGACGCGATAGTCAGCGCGACTTTCGTCACGGTACTCAAGGAGCTCAGCGTCAGAACAGGATGCTTCGTCGACTTCTTCATGCGCATGGACTGCCTCCAGGATTGGGAAGGAACTGCGTTAGGAGAGCTGCATCGTCGGTTTCACGAATGCGTCGGAACCGCCTGGAGAGAGCAGTCGCTATGCCCATCCCTATGCACCACTGCATGGTCTCAAGGTGCGCTGAGTATTCGGCCGTCATGACAACGTTGTCTATCGTGTCCACTTCATAACGTGAACCAGTTAGCGTTGACTCGTATCGCCCTGGCTGGCCGTAACGACAACGCAGCGCGAAACGGGTCTCCCGTTGCGGGGATTTAGGCCAAACCCTAGAATTTCAGGGCTTCAACGCCAGCCAGTCGCTGCCAGCGCCCCTTGAAGCTGCACAACGGCGAACGCTGCATGTGCGTGGCCATTTCCTAGTGCGCATTGTCTTGCAGGACATTTTTGTCCTGTTCGTGAAGATCGCGTGTGGACGCCATCCTTCGTAGCGAGCAAACCCGCTGACAGGCAGCGACCGGGCCAGAGCGCTGAGAGGTCAAGGACGCATACCGCGAGCCGGGTGCTTCCGAAGCGACCTGCTACATATCGAAGTCCAAGCACGGCAAGGTTGGGGGCAAGTTCACTCCCGGCATACCTGGAAGCGAACTCGCCCATCCCTGCTATTCTCGCGCTTACTGATGCGTATTCACCGTATGCGTGGGATGGCATTTTCCGCCATCGCAATCGATCACCACTTCGTACGAACCACAGGACGCGGTAAAGGTGGTGTCACCGTTTGGACGAACCGCATTGCAGCCAATCTGGCTCGCCGCGCTCTGCGCCATCGGCAGCATGCCGGCATTGGGCGACGCGGACTGGGCATCGCTACCTGCCGGTGCCGCGGCCGCAACAAGTGTGGCTGACGTTGCAGCACTCACCGCGCTCGGCTGCGTCGCGCTGGCCACCACGGCACCGCTGGTGTCATAGCGCGCAAGGTGGTTTCTGATCGCCAGTTCCACGGCACCCGCCAACGGATTCTGATCGCTGTGCGGCTTCATGGATGCCACCGTGCGAGTGAAGATCTTCTTCCCGTCAATGTCGGTGTCGACGTAGATGATGTACACCGCAGCGTTATCCGGGTTCTCGCTGGCGTTGTACTGCCCCCGCAGATACTCCTCGGATATCGAGTTGAAGCTCATTTCATCAGTGAGATGGGTTTGCGACGCGGCATCATGGGATGCGATGGCGTTACCCACCACTGAACCCAGTGCGCCACCCAGACCGGCACCGATGGCTCCCGCGCGTAGCTGCGTGCGCATGTTCTGGTAAATCACGAAGTGATAGACCGTGACGGCGTGCGCACCACCATCCGCCGCAAATTTCTGATAGACCTCGTGCTGCAACAGGCGGACTGGCGGCGGTGACAAGTGAACGTCACCCGTGCGGATAACGCCATACTCCTTGCTGGTAATCAGCAAGCTGAAAATCTTGTTTTCTTTCTCTGTCGCCGGCCGCTTGTCAGTGACCTGTAATGCATCGGACTTCGAGATATCTGCCACATTGAGCTTCGTGACGGCCGGTGTGCAGCCCGCACACGCCAGCATAAGCAGTGCAAAGAAATGACGTTTCATGGTTCCCCCTGTGTGGTGCATCGACACGTCCCCTGACGACACCGCGTTGCGACGTCGCATCATCAAACAAAAGCCCCCAAGCTTCTTCCCCTCCGACAACGCGTTCGGCCCACCCTATTCCATCGTTGTCGATATGGACCAGAGCGTGCTCCGGCCCTACCCGCACAGCACGGCGAATTCACCGATGCACCGTTACACGTCGCGCTCAATGCTACGCAACGTCGCCCCATGATCCCGCCTTTCACCCAGCTGCGTCCCGAGGGCGCGTATGCGCAGGATCTTCGAGGCAGATGGATAGATCTGCTGACGCCCCGTGCCGGCGCATGATATGACCATTGGAGAAGGTCGGGTAGCTGAAACCCGGACTGGCAGGCGAAGCCGGAGGCCGAAGTGGACCAGGCAGGTCGAGGCCTTACGCACTCGCAGATTCTTGCCTTTGATTTGCGTGTGATGCCGCTGTGGCGAGCACCATCGCGAGAGCACTTCCAGTTAAAAGTCGGCACGCGATACGAACCACAGACTCAGGTGCCGCCTTGTTGGCGTAGTACGCGTTACGGTCTGGCAGCGCTGCGGCCCTCGCGCGTGACGCGACGCCATGTGTGATCCACTCTGCTGGCCGATCGGTGCCACCCATGGCGTATCCCGATGCCAGGTACATCAGGACCGTCGAGGGCGGGGGATTCCCCCGCCCTCGACGGCGGCCAAGAAGACTTATTCTCTGGGGATGAAAGTAAAGTACAACGTCTGTCTCTTATACACATCTGACGCTGCCGACGAAGCTGGAATGGTGGGGGTGTAGGGGGGGGGGGGGGGGTGGGAAGAGGGGGGGGGGGGGGGGGGGGGGGGGG
>NZ_JAELTQ010000372.1 GCF_016428905.1 Dyella sp. ASV24
TCATCAACGAATCCGTGAAGCGGGTGGCGCAGGGCAGCGAGATCTCCAAGCAGGCTGGCGAAGCGTTCGAGAAGATCGTTGCCGGGGTGGGGCGTACCACGCAGGCCATCTCCGAGATCTCCTGCGGCTGTCTCTTATACACATCTGACGCTGCCGACGAAGCTGGAATGGTGTGGGTGTGGGGGGGGGGGGGGGGGGGGTAGAGGGGGGGGGGGGGGGGGGGGGGGGGGGGGGGGGGGGGGGGGGGGGGGGGGGGGGGGGGGGGGGGGGGGGGGGGGGGGGGGGGGGGGGGGGGGGGGGGGGGGGGGGGGGGGGGGGGGGGGGGGGG
>NZ_JAELTQ010000373.1 GCF_016428905.1 Dyella sp. ASV24
CCCCCCCCCCCCCCCCCCCCCCCCCCCCCCCCCCCCCCCCCCCCCCCCCCCCCCCCCCCCCCCCCCCCCCCCCCCCCCCCCCCCCCCCCCCCCCCCCCCCCCCCCCCCCCCCCCCCCCCCCCCCCTAACCCCCCCCCCCCCCCCCCCCACACCACCACCATTCCAGCTTCGTCGGCAGCGTCAGATGTGTATAAGAGACAGGAACATACCCGCCATGGCTTCTGAGTATGCGTCGATCTCTCCCTTGGAGCGTGGCTGCTCCGAGAACTCCTTTCCGACAGCGCAGAGTGTTCGGGTGATCAGGTCGGCGGCCAGTGCCTGCGTCGAT
>NZ_JAELTQ010000041.1 GCF_016428905.1 Dyella sp. ASV24
CCCGTATGAGGCGGCGGGCGGGTGGAGATAAGGCCCGCAGGGGAATCGGCAGGGATGCCGATTCCTTTTCGCCGGGGCAGGAGCCCCGTCGAAAAGCCCGGAACCCGACCGCGTACCTATCGGGCTTCTGCCCGATAGGCGCCGATTCCGGGGGGCCCTTTCTTTGGGTTACTTTTCTTTGGGCAAGCAAAGAAAAGTGACTCGGCCTTCGGCAGAAGGTCGAAACGCCCGCCGCGTAGGCGGCCAGATCGCGACCACGCGACAATCAAACACCGGGGCTCTGGACCCCGGCCTTCGCCGGGGTGACGGCTAAAGATGAACCCACGAGGCGAGCACCCACCCCTCACCCCAACCCTCTCCCGAAGGGGAGAGGGAGCAGATTCGCAACGTTGAACGTGCACGCCACCACAAAGGCATCAAAGAGAAGAGCAGGAGCAAACCCCTACTTCAAAACGGCTGCGCAATCCTCTGCACCGTCGCCTCATCCGGCCTAGCCACCAACGCCCCCGTCCGCATCAAACTCACCGAATAATGCCCCTGGTCCACCAACGGCAAAAACACCCCGCTGCCGAACAGCACATCCACATCCGGCACCCAACGCGGGTATTGCTTATGCAAGTCGAGTAGATCGAAATCACCCGCCTCGCGGAAATCCACCACCGTGCGCGGCGCGTGCATCTCATCATTCGGGTCGTCATACCGCCCCGACAAGCGATCCAGGCGATACATCGGCGGCAACAACGGCGTTTTCCATTTCAGCACCACCGCCTCCACACGCCAGGCATCGCCCGCCACCGGCACACTGCGGATGGTGCCGTCCGGCCAATGCAACACCAGCAGCCAGCGTTGTGGGGAAAGAATGCGGGCATCGATGTCGACCACCGGTGCTTCCTCAGTGAGCAGCCGATACCCGCGCAACGCGAAGCCCATGCTGGTCAGCGCCAGGGTGACCACGAACGCCACAAGCAACAGCGCGGCGCGTCCCGCCGCTGCCAAGCGCTGTCCGTGGTCCAGCCGGTGACGCAGCGCCACCAACTGGAAGAGGGTGAACATCAGGGCGACCACCGCCAGGATCAGCAGGATCGTTGAGGGGAGGCGCAGCAGCGCGGTCCAATCCATCGTCGTACGTCTTTGTGCACTCAAACCGCGCGCGGGCGGCGACGGCGGCATCATAGCGGCTGACAGGGGCCGGACGGCGGGCTGAACCGAGCGGCTCCGTTGGCTCGCTACGTTTTCGAGGCTTGCCTATACTGCGGCGGTTCCCGCCGGATACCCCGACATGCGCCGATCCCTCCTGCTGCTCCCGCTGTGCTCCGTCCTTGCCCTGCTCGCCGGGTGCGGCAACAAGGGACCGCTGTACATGCCCAAGGCAACCCCCGCCGCCACCGTTCATCCGGCCACACCGGCAATGCCTGCGGCGCCGGCTGCCAAACCGGCTGCGCCCGCTGTGATCACCGCCGTGACACCGGTGCCGGTGCATGGCTTCGTGACCGACATGACGGCGTTCAACACCTTCATCGCCGCGCACCCGACGCCAGACCAGTTCCGTACGGCGTACCCGGACGTGCTGCTGGTGCTGCCAGGCACGATCGCCACGCGTGAGCTGCGTACCAACAACAGTCGCTATTTCGCCGAAGTGGATGCCAACGGCCGGATTACCGGCGGCAAGTTCATGTAATGGCGCTTTCGTTTTCCAAGATGCATGGCATCGGCAACGACTTCGTCATGGTCGATTGCCGCCAGCGCCCGTTTCCGCTCGACGAAGCGCAGATTCGCGCCATCGCTGATCGCCACACGGGCGTGGGCTTTGATCAGCTGATCAGCATCGAGCCGCCGCGCGATGCCTCATGCGCGTTCTACTACGGGATCTGGAACGCCGATGGCTCACCGTCGGGCCAGTGCGGCAACGGCGTGCGTTGCGTGGCCGCATGGCTGCATCGCGCGGGCGAACTGTCCATCGGCGATACGGTGCGCCTGGAAAGCCCGTCCGGTCCGGTCACGGTGCGCCTTACCGGCCCGAATGAGGTAACCGTGGATATGGGCGTGCCCGCGCTCGCCCCGACGCGGATTCCATTCCGTGCCGACGTCACGGCGGATCGCTACGCCATCGACGTCGGCGGCGAGGTGCTGGAGATCGGCGCGCTGTCCATGGGTAACCCACACGCCGTGGTCATGGTGCCCGACCTGCAGTCGCCCAGCCTCGAGCGCCTCGGCCCGCTGCTGACCTCGCACGAGCGTTTCCCGGAAGGCGTCAATACTGGCTTCGTGCAGAAGATCGACCGTGGCCAGCTCCATTTGCGCGTGCATGAGCGCGGTAGCGGCTGGACCCGGGCCTGCGGCACGGGCGCATGCGCGGCCATGGCGGTGCTGCGCCTGCGTGGCGAAGTCGACGAACGGGTCCAGGTGACCCTGCCGGGTGGCACCCTGACCATCGACTGGGCGGGGCCGGGACATACCTTGTGGATGACCGGGCCGGCGACCTTCGTTTTCGAAGGCGAGTGGCTGGGCTGACCGCTTCTTTTGTCCATTTCGGTTGAAAGCTGGTAGCCGGGCGTCGCACACTCGGCCCCGCGACGCATCGATTCCGCTGAGGTAGACATAAGATATGTCCGACACCGCCATCGCCGACACGCTTTCCGCCAGCGATGTCGCGGCCTATTTGCGCCGCCATCCTGAATTCCTCAGTGACTACCCCGACATCGCCGCGCAGCTCACCCTGCCGCGCGAGCAAGGCCGGGTGGCGTCGCTGGCCGTCTACCAGCTGCAGAGCCTGCGCGAAAAGAACGCTGAGCTCGAGAAGCAACTGGCCTCGCTGATTGCCATCGCCGCGGACAACGAGCGGTTGATGCAGCGCGTGCACGAGCTCAACCTCGCCGTGTTGCGCGCTGGTACACCAGCCGTGGCCGCGCGCAGTGTAGTGGCGCGGCTGTCGGAGGATTTCCAGACCGACCAGGTGCGCCTGATGCTGTTCGGTCCCGTAGGCCTGCCGCCCGCCGACTGGCTGGTGCACGTGCCCGGTGGGCGCTCGCAGGTACCCGAGTTCGCCGACTTTCTCTCGCACCATGAACCCGTCGCCGGCCGTCTTTCGGCGGAGCGCCTGTACCGCCTGTTTGGTGACCACGCGCCGGAGATCCGCTCGGCTGCGATGATGCCGTTGGGTGAGTTCGGCATTCTGGCCATCGGCAGCGGCGACGCTGACCATTTCCAGCCGGGCATGGGCACGGTGTTCCTGAAGATGATCGCGGCCACCGTTACCACCGCGCTGCGTCGCTCGCAGGAAGTGCTCTAAGCCATAGCCATGACCACGCCGCAGGATCACGTTGACGCCTGGCTCGCCCGGCTTGCGGGGGAAAGGCAGGCGTCGGCGCATACGGTCGATGGTTACCGCCGCGATCTGGCCAAGCTGCTGCGCTGGATGGAAGCACAGGGCGTAACCAGCTTCGGCACACTCGAATCCAACCGCATGCGTGGCTTCGTGGCAGCCGAGCATCGGGCCGGCCTGTCGCCGAAGAGTTTGCAGCGGCTGTTGTCCTCTTGCCGCAGTCTGTTCCGCCAGCTCACACGCGAAGGGCTGCTCGACCACGATCCGCTGGCCGGTGTGCGCGGCCCCAAGGTGCATCGCAAGTTGCCACAGGTGCTCGATGTGGACGAAGCCACCTCGCTGGTGGAAGCGCCCGCCGAGGGCGCGCTGACCCTGCGCGACCGCGCGATGCTGGAGCTCTTCTACTCCTCGGGCCTACGCCTGTCCGAGCTTACCGGCCTGCGCTGGATCGACCTCGATCTACACGCAGGCGAAGTCCGCGTGCTCGGCAAGGGCAACAAGACACGCATCGTGCCGGTCGGCCGGCATGCGGTGACGGCGCTGCGCGCGCTGGGCGAGGCGGAGGGCATCGTACCCGAGCAGCCCGTGTTCAAAGGCCGCGGTGGCGCGCCGATCAATCCGCGCACGGTGCAACTCCGCTTGAAAACGTTGGCGCTGCAGCAAGGCATGGCCAAGCGCATTCATCCGCACTTGCTGCGCCATACCTTCGCCAGCCACATGTTGGAATCCTCCGGCGACCTGCGCGCCGTGCAGGAGCTACTGGGCCACGCCGACATCGCCACCACGCAGATCTACACGCATCTGGATTTCCAGTATCTGGCGCGTGTCTACGACGCGGCGCATCCGCGCGCCAAGCGCAAGTAGTCGAAGGTGTCGGCTTTGTTCCAAGGTGCCAGCCACTAAGCGCGTTCTAATCGGCGCTCCGTAGCATCGACCGCTGTTCATGCGGATGCCACGCGCATCCATAGTCGATTCACTATGTTGTCCTGGTTACTTCTGCTGTCCGGCGCGGGTATTGCTGCATTCGTCATCAGCACATTGAGCGGTGGTGGCGCGGGCCTGATGCTGTTGCCGATCCTGCGCATGGGCTTGCCGGCGTCGCACGTGCCCGCCGCCTTGTCGATCGGCACGACGGTCAGTTCGGCCTCACGCATCGCGCTGTTCTTCGCGCATATCGACTGGCGCATCGTGCGCTGGTTCGTGCCGGCGGCGATTCCGTGCGTGTGGCTGGGTGCCTGGCTGCTCACGTATGTGGAGCCCGCCTACCTGGAAGCCGCGCTTGGCTTGTTCCTGGTGAGCAACCTGCCGATGCTGCTGCGGCCCCGTACTTCAAGCGCTCGACCTCGCGCGCAACCACTGTGGGCCTTATGCCTGATCGGCGGCGCGGCCGGCTTCGTCTCCGGGCTCACGGGCGCGGTTGGCTTGCTGTTTAACCGTTTCTACCTACGCTACGGCTTGAACAAGGAGCAGATCGTGGCCACGCGGGCCGCCAACGAGATCATCCTGCATCTGATCAAGCTGGTGCTGTACGGCCTGTTCGGTTTGCTCACGACGGAGGTGTGGCTGGCTGGCGGCATCGTGGCGATCTCCGCACTGCTCGCGGCATGGCTGGCGCGACAGCTTCTCCCACGGCTGAGCGAATCGTTGTTCAAGCGTATCGGCTATGCAGCCATGGTGATGTCCGGAAGCTTCATGTGCAGCAACGCCACGGCGCAACTCGCTGACCGCCATGGCATCGCCTTGCAGACGTTTCGCACGCGCCATGGCTTCGACAGCCGGTTGGACTGGGCCGGCACGCGGCTCACCTTGGAGTTCAAATACAGGAAGGGCTTCGAGCTCGAACAGGAAATCGAGTGGGACGAGCTTCCTTATGATCGCAAGCTGCTGGCCACGCCGCTGATCACCGGGGCCGATCGCGTGGTAGTGGAGGCTGAGCACTCATTGCGCGGGCGCTCCTACGAGTTGTATGTGTACCGCAACGGGCGGCTGGACAAGCACAGGCTCTAAGCCGCCAGACCACCCGGAGCGTCCATGAACCTGCTCGTGAAATCCCTGATCGGCGCACTGATGGTGTTGCTGATCGGCCTGCTCTCCCGCACCCGCAACTACTACATCGCCGGCCTGCTGCCGCTGTTTCCCACATTTGCGCTGATGGCGCACTACATCGTGGGTAACGAGCGCGGCACGGCGGATCTGCGCACCACTATCTTGTTTGGCATGTAGGCGGTGGTGCCGTACTTGGCCTATCTGATGTCACTGTATTGGCTGGTGGCGCGCATGCGGTTGGTACCTGCGCTGGGAACGGCGCTGCTGGTGTGGTGCCTGGTGGCGGGGTTGCTTGTCGTGGCATGGAATCGTCGCTAGACCGCTCTCTCCCCTGGGGCCATGCGGTTTGGCTTGGTTTCCGTCCACACGGCCCCACTTCTGGCGAATTCACTCTTTACGGAGTCCAACATGGAATCCTTTCACGCCACGACCATCGTCTCGGTACGCCGCAACGGGCGCATCGTGATTGGTGGCGACGGCCAGGTCACCCTCGGCAATACGGTGATGAAGGCCAATGCCCGCAAGATCCGTCGCCTCGGCAAGGGCAACGTGCTGGCCGGTTTTGCAGGCGCCACGGCTGACGCTTTCACCCTGTTCGAACTGTTCGAGCAGAAGCTGGACAAGCACGGCGGCAACCTGACCCGCGCGGCCGTGGAACTGGCCAAGGAATGGCGCACCGATCGCCGCCTGGGTCGCCTGGAAGCCATGCTCGCCGTGGCCGACAAGGAGGCTTCGCTGCTCATCTCCGGCAACGGCGACGTGCTGGAACCTGAGCATGGCCTGATCGCCATCGGCTCGGGTGGCCCGTATGCGCAATCGGCCGCGCTGGCGCTGCTGGAGAACACCGAGATGGATTCGCGTGCCATCGTCGAACGCGCACTGAAGATCGCCGGCGACATCTGTATCTATACCAACCACAACACCTCGATCGAGGAGCTGTAAGCGCACGGCGCGACAGCATCCGCCGTCGTGCCTGGCACGACGCGTTGAAGATCAACCTTCCGGTGACCCCATGTCCGAACTGACACCCCGCGAAATCGTCAACGAACTCGACCGCTACATCATTGGCCAGCACGACGCCAAGCGTGCCGTAGCCATTGCGCTGCGCAACCGCTGGCGCCGCATGCAGCTCGAGCCGACCATGCGTGACGAAGTCACGCCCAAGAATATCCTGATGATCGGCCCGACCGGCGTCGGCAAGACAGAGATCGCCCGCCGCCTTGCCACGCTGGCCAACGCGCCCTTCGTGAAGGTGGAGGCCACCAAGTTCACCGAGGTGGGCTACGTGGGCAAGGACGTCGAATCCATCGTCCGCGATCTGGCCGACGTGGCCTACAAGCTCACCCGCGAGCAGGCCATGAAGCGCGTGCGCACTCAGGCCGAAGACCGCGCCGAGGACCGCATCCTTGACGCCTTGCTGCCGCGCCGCCAGACGCCCAGCGACTGGACCCATGACGCCGCACCCAGCGCCGAGCAGAACGACACTCGCCAGAAGCTGCGCAAGCAGCTGCGCGAAGGTGCGCTGGACGATCGCGAGATCGAGCTGGATTTCGCCATGAACGTGGGCGTGGAGATCATGTCGCCGCCGGGCATGGAAGAAATGGGGCAGCAGCTGCGCCAGATGTTCCAGAACATCGGCGGCGCCAAGACTCAGCAGCGCAAGGTTGCCATCAAGGCGGCCCGCCCGATGCTGATCGAGGAGGAAGCCGCCAAGCTCCTCAACGAGGAAGAGGTACGTGCTCAAGCCATGCAGGCTGCCGAGCAGAACGGCATCGTCTTCATCGATGAGATCGACAAGGTGGCCCAGCGCTCTGAATTCGGTGGCGCAGGCGTGAGCCGCGAGGGTGTGCAGCGCGATCTGCTGCCGCTGGTGGAAGGCTCCACGGTGTCCACCAAGTACGGCCCGATGAAGACCGACCACATGCTGTTCATCGCCTCCGGCGCGTTCTCGCTGGCCAAGCCGTCGGACCTGATCCCGGAGCTGCAGGGCCGTTTGCCGATCCGTGTGGAGCTGTCGGCACTGTCGGTCGAGGACTTCAAGCGCATCCTGCGCGAGCCGCATAACGCCCTGACCAAGCAGTACATCGCGCTGCTGGGCACGGAAGGCGTGACGGTCAATTTCACGGATTCCGGTATCGACCGGCTGGCCGAGGTGGCCTTCCAGGTGAACGAGCGGACCGAGAACATCGGTGCACGCCGTCTTCACACGGTCATGGAACGGCTGCTGGAGAAGATCTCCTACGAAGCCGCCGACAAATCCGGCGAAAACTACCTTATTGACGCCGAATATGTCGATAAAAACCTTGGAACACTCGTCCAGGACGAAGATTTGTCCCGTTACATCCTGTAAACAAGGGGAAAGCCCCGGGCTGGTAAAATTTTGTCCATGGGAAATGTGATTGAACTGAAGACCACCGGCCAGCGCGCCCAGCTCCGCGAGGCGCAAGAGCAGCACCAGCTGGTTCGGTTGTGGCGCGGCGAACTCGAACACGGCAGCTTCTGTGGTTACGTGGGCGGTGTGGGTCGCGAATTTTTTCTGCTGTGGGTCGTCGGCGACGGCATCACCTACGACGGTATGTATGTGATGCGTCACCGCGACGTCTCCGAGCTGGAGGCGCCGGACAAACACGCGCCCTTCATGGAGAAGGCGCTGGTCCTGAAACACCTGATGCCGCGGACCCCACGGGGTTTTCCGTTGGACGACATCCGCAGTGTTATCCAGGCGGCGGCCGCCCAGGCACCGGTGATCGGCGTGCACGTGGATAGCGAGGACGAGTCAGAGGTCTGCTACATCGGCCGCCTGATCAGCGTGGAAGAGGACGGCTTCAACATGCAGGAGATCTCGCCCGACGCCGAATGGCTGCGCGAGGCTTCATTCTTCTCGTGGGATGAGGTGTCCACCGTCAGCATTGAGGATGGCTATGCCACCTCATTGCTCGCCGTGGCCGGCACCCCGCCGCCGCTGGAGCAGGGCGATTCGGGCGTGGGTCACGCGCAGTAAGTACCGATTGGTAGGAACGAGCGAAAAAAGCCGCCCTAAGGGCGGCTTTTTTTATGTTGTGTTGTACGCGCGACCATCGCCAGAGCACCAATAACCTTTCCTACCCGTCATTCCGGCGCAGGCCGGAATCCAGTGACGGCAAGGCTAGGCTTTCGCCATAGCGCCGGCAGGGTCCCGCGACAATCCAATATCCTCGCTACTGGATTCCGGCCTACGCCGGAATGACGAGCGAAAGTCGGTTTACCGCGTCGTGGTCGCCGTCGCGGGCTGCGCCACCGGCCTCGGCGCCATCGGCACCGCGGCTCCCTTCACCTGCTGCTGGAAGAAATTCTCGATCAGGTGATAGACGTGGCTGCGCTGCCCCGGCAGATTCAGGCCGTGCTTGGCGCCTGGGTAGGCCATGAACTGGAACTGGGTGCCGCGCTTCTGCAGTTCCGCCATCAGCTCGGTCGAGTTGAGGAACAGCACGTTGTCGTCGGCCATGCCGTGGACCAGATACAGCTTGCTGGTCAAACCATCCAGCCACGCCAGCGGCGAGCTGCGGGTGTAGCCGGCGTCGTTGTCCTGCGGACGGCCGAGGTAACGCTCGGTGTAGAAGGTGTCGTACAGGCGCCAATTGGTCACCGGCGCCACCGCCACGCCGCCAGCCAGTTCGTTGGAGGCCTTGGCCAGCATCATGGTGGTCATGTAGCCACCGTAGCTCCAGCCGAACACTCCGATGTGCTTGCCATCGACCCAGGGCTGGGACTTCAGCCAGCGGATGCCGACCAGTTGGTCGTCCACCTCGGCCGCGCCCAGCTGCTGGTAGATCACGCTGTCGAACTGCCGGCCGCGGCGGGCCATGCCGCGGTTGTCCAGGGTAAACACCACAAAGCCCTGGTTGGCCATGTATTGGTTGAAGTAGTCGCCCCACGCGTTGGTCACCAACTGCGCGTGCGGGCCACCGTAGTACATGTCGAACACGGGGTACTTCTTGGAGGGATCGAAGCCAGCCGGCTTGTACAGTCGGTAGTACAAGGTTTGCCCGTCAGCCGCCTTGAGCGTGCCGAATTCCGGCTTGATCAGACTGTCGCGATACGGCCAGAACGGGTGCTTCTCATCGAGCTTGTTGGGCTCGATCCAGGTGACCAGGCTGCCGTCCGCCTTATGCAGACTGACCTGTGGCGGCGTGTCCACGCTGGAGAAGTTGTCGAGATAGAAGCTGCCCTCCGGTGCAAAGGTGGCCGCATGCATGCCCGCGCCTTGGCTCACGCGTACGGGGGCACTGGCGTTACTGCCATCGAGCTTGAGCGCGTAGACCTGCTTCTCGGGCACCGCATCCTTGTTCGAAGCAACGAAGACCGTGCCCGCGTGTTCGTTCACGGCCAGCAGGCCATCGATCTGCCAGTCGCCCTCACTCACGGTGTGCTTGAGTGTGCCGTCGAGGCCGTACAGATACAGGTGGTGAAAGCCGCTGCGCTCGCTGCCCCACAGGAAGCTCTTGCCGTCCTTGAGGAAGGTGAGGTCGTCGTTGAGGTTGATCCACGTGTCGCTGGTTTCAGTGAGCAGCGTCCGCTGCGCCAACGTCTTCGCGTCGACCAGGCGCAGGTCCAGCTTCTGCTGGCTGCGCGGCATACGCTGGTAGCTGACGTGCTTGCCGTCCGGCAGCCAGTTCACGCGGACCAGGTAGATGTCCTGGTCCTTGCCCAGGTCGATCCACCGCGGCTGGCCGCCCGCCGGGGACACCAGGCCCAGTTTCACCGCCACATTCGGCGTACCGGCGGCGGGGTAGCGCTGGTCGATCACGTCGGTGTGATCCGCATATAGCTCGGTGCGCTTGGTCACTGGCACTTTGGACTCGTCGTAGCGCTCGAACGCGATGGCGGAATCGTCAGGGGCCCACCAGTAGCCAGAGCTGCGGTCCATCTCCTCTTGCGCGACGAACTCGGCCTCGCCGTTGTGCACGTTGCCACCGCCATCGTGGGTGAGCTGCTTCGCCTCACCACTGGTCAGGTCAATGACCCACAGATTCTGGTCGCGCACGTAGGACACATAGTGTCCCTTCGGCGAGATGCGCGGATCGATCACGTTGTCGCCGGTATCGAGCTGCTTGGGCGCCGCATCCGGTGTCGCCAACGTATAGACATAGAGCTTGCCGTTGATCGGGATCAACAGCTGCTTGCCGTCCGGCGACCACTGGTAGCTCACAATGCCGTGCAGGCCAGCGGTGCGCTCGCGCTCACGGCGCGCTTTTTCCGCATCCGACAGCTGCTCGCCGTTGGGTTCCAGCTTCTTTGAATCCACCAGCAGGCGGGTCTTGCCGCCCTTGAGGTCGTACTCCCACAGATCCAGCTGACTCTGATCGTCCGGCTTGGCCCGCAGGAAAGTGACACGGCCGCCGTCTGGCGATATCTGCAGGCCGCGCGGCGCGGCGCCAGCAAGGCTGCCACCGTCGAAGATGCGTTCGATCGTGAGTTTTTCGGCCATGGTCGGCAGGGCCACCATTGTCAGGGCGGCAAAGAGAAGGGCGCGCATGGGTACTTCCTTGGGCAACGCGTCGTACGTAACAACAAGCGGCGATTAGAACGCGTTGCGCGCGGGGAAGCCAGCGATTTCCCGTGAAAAGCGGTGCATTCAGCGCTGAATGCACCGCTTGAAGTCAGTTTTTTGCACCCTGTCCGAACAGGACCTTGCGCGCTTCCTCATCCGTGGTCAGGTCGAACTTGCCCTTGATCTCGTCGCCCAGCGCGTAGGCGCGCTGGGTCGCGGGACGCTCGCGAATGGCCTCGAACCAGGCCTTCAGATGCGGAAAATCCTCCAGTGCCATGCCTTGGTTTTCGTAGGGCACGATCCACGGATACGCGGCCATGTCGGCAATGGTGTAGTCCTTGCCCGCGATAAAGGCGCGACCGTGCAAACGCTTGTCCAGCACGCCATAAAGGCGCCGTGTCTCGTTGACGTAACGGTCGATCGCGTAGGGGATTTTCTCCGGCGCATAGCGGTTGAAGTGGTGGTTCTGACCCAGCATCGGGCCCAAACCACCCACCTGCCAGTACAACCATTCCA
This sequence comes from Dyella sp. ASV24, assembly GCF_016428905.1. GTDB lineage: Bacteria > Pseudomonadota > Gammaproteobacteria > Xanthomonadales > Rhodanobacteraceae > Dyella. The sequence goes on from NZ_JAELTQ010000041.1 coordinate 11,415, forward strand.
GCACCGTGTATTTGCCACGCACATCGATGGGCAAGAAACGGCCCGTTTTCTCGGCGAGGTACTGCAAGATCGCGCCCGACTCGAACACGCTGATCGGATCACCACCGCCTATCGGCGAGTTATCCACTATCGCGGGCATACGGTTGTTCGGCGAAATGGCCAGAAACGCTGGCTGGAACTGCTCGCCCTTGCCGATATTGACCGGTTTGATGGTGTACGGAACGCCGGCTTCCTCGAGGAACAGCGTGATCTTGTGCCCATTGGGCGTGGGCCAGTAATGCAGTTCGATCATGGCGGCTCCTAGCGGTAGATGACTCAGGTCGGACGTTTTGTTGATGGTCGGGGCGATAGGCTCGGAATCAACCCGAGCTCGCCGCAGCCACCGTCAACCACCGCTGCGCCACCGCGTTCCCGGCAGGACATCCACAGGAGAGCCTCCATGAATCGCCTTCCCGCATTCACCGCTTTTGCATTGGTCGCCGCCCTGTCAGGCCAGGCCTTTGCCCAACAAGCCGCCCCGTCGACCGCGCCGGCTGGCAACCAGCACATGCATAAGTTCGACGCGCAATCGCAATTGCAGCATCTGACCAAACAACTCCAACTCACCCCGGACCAGCAGGCCAAGATCGGCCCACTACTGCAGCAGCGCGATCAGCAGCTGCAGGCGATGCAGGGCGACGCCAGCCTGAAGCCGGCGGACCGTCGCGCCAAGGCACAATCGATCATGCAGGACACGCAGAACCAGATTGGCGGCGTGCTGACGCAGGAACAGAACGACAAGTGGAAAGCGATGCGCGAGCGAGCCATGGAGCACGCGCAGGAAAAGCGCGGGCAGAAGGTACCTGCGGCGGCAAGTAGCAGCGGCTAAGCGGAGCCGCCAGAGCGAAGATCCCTTGAACCCCGCGAGATATCTTGCGGGGTCGCCATCCCGTATCCTCCTTCATCCCTGCATTGAGGCTCGGATGGAGTAGGTATGGCACGCGTCGTCGTGGTCGGCAGTATCAACATGGACCTGGTGACGTTGGCACCGCGCTTCGCCGCACCTGGCGAAACCATCCTCGGTGAGCGCTTCCTCACCGTGCATGGTGGCAAAGGCGCCAATCAGGCTGTCGCCGCCGCCCGCCTCGGTGCCGATGTCGCCCTGATTGGTGCCGTGGGCGACGATGCTTTCGGTACACAGCTACATGACGGCCTGACTCGCGAAGGCGTGTCGCTGGAGCATGTCGCCCGCATCACCGACTGCGGCACCGGCACCGCATCCATCACCGTCGCGGAAGGCGAGAACCACATCATCGTCGTACCGGCGGCCAATGCCCGCGTAACGCCCGCACAGATCGAACACGCGCAATCCACGCTGGCCAGCGCAGACGCCATCCTGGTGCAGATGGAGATCCCGCTGGAATCCGTCGAAGCCACGCTGCGCCTCGGCCAGCGCCTTGGCAAGCCGGTGATCCTCAACCCCGCGCCCGCACAGAAGCTTCCGGTGGAATGGCTGAAACTCGCGCGCTACCTCACGCCCAACCAGCACGAACTCGCCATCCTGCTGGGTGCTGACAGCGACGAGGATTTCCGCTCCTTAATGCAACGCGCACCCGCACCCGTGGTACTCACGCGCGGCAGTGACGGCGCGTGGTTCCGTGATGGTGGCGAACCCACGCACCAATCCGGCTTCAAGGTGGACGTGGTCGACACCACCGGCGCCGGCGACACATTCAACGCATCGCTTGCCGTATTCCTGCATGAAGGCCTGCCTGCGGCGGTGCGCAAGGCCTGTGCCGCCGCTGCACTTTCGGTCACACGTCTCGGTGCGCAGGGCGGCATGCCGCGCAGCGAGGAGCTCGAGGCATTCCTCGCCACGCGTGTCTGAGGTTCAGGTACTCACGGTTACTGACCAAAGATCATCACCACGTTCCTCGAAGTCGATCTGCACGGGCAGGAATTTCTCGATAAGCGCGGCGTTGCTGCGTGCATGCGCAGTGGGTGCCTGCGTGGTGAAACTGCCGCTGCCAGCCAAAGCCAGCGGCAACAACAGCTGATCGGCAAGATAAGGACCTACCGCCGAACCACTCACGAGATAGGCGCGAGCTTCGCTGCTGACGAGTTCACCCACGCGTTCCGCCGTTACGCCACGCTCGCCAAAGGCTGTGAATAACTCAGTTACCTCGCTACCTTCCACGCGCACCATCAAGGCATTGCCCGGACCGGGGGAACCGATCGCCTGCCGGATATGCCGATGTTCGGCCGCGATCGGCAAACGCCGGCCCACTGCGTCGAGCTCGCGCTCGCCGACCCGTCCAGGCACCGAAGACATCAAGGCCGTGACCGACATACCGATGGGATCGCCACGCTCGGACAAATGCAGCGCCATGGGCGCTTTACTCGTGGCGATATCCATTGCGATGGCTCCACCACCCGCCGGGTAGAAGCCGTGGCGTTCGAGGCGGATCTCTGCCTGCAAGCCCATCCGCCGCATCAGCGGAAGAAAACTGTCGGCCAAGAAATCCGCGCTGGGCGCCAGCGGATTGTGCGTGCCGCCTTCGAGGCGAAGCTTTGCGTCGACGCCCGCCATCCACAACGCGGGCAACACGGCCTGCAACACCAGCGTGGTGGAACCTGCCGTGCCGATGGGCCAGTGGTAGTCGCCACCACGCACCGTGCCCGGCGTGAATTCGAGCGTGAGTGATCCAGGCTCGGCACCCAACACGGTGGCATTGCCCACGTCGCAAGCCGCTTGTACGGCGGTGAGGTGCTGACGCATCAGGCCTGGGCGCTGGCGTTTCGCGCGGATGTGTTCCATGCGAAACGCCTCGCCCGTGCACAGGCTTAGCGCGAGCGCCGTGCGTAGCAGCTGACCGCCGCCGTCCTTTCCATCGATCTCCAACATCTTCCTTTCCTTGAATGTGCTTCGCCGTTCAACCCTTGACGCATACCACCTGGCGCAGGGTGTGCACGATTTCCACCAGATCCTGCTGCGCGGCCATCACCGCATCGATGGACTTGTACGCGGGGGGTGACTCGTCGATCACGCTCGCGTCCTTACGGCATTCCACGTGAGCCGTGGCGGCACGGTGCTCTTCCAACGTGATCTGCTTACGCGCGGCAGTACGGCTCATCACGCGGCCCGCGCCGTGACTGCAGCTGTGGAAACTGTCCTCGTTACCCAGGCCGCGCACGATGAAACTCTTCGCGCCCATGCTGCCGGGGATGATGCCCAGCTCGCCGCGACGCGCGCTCACCGCACCCTTACGCGTCACCAGTACGTCCTTACCGAAGTGGTGCTCGCGGTTCACGTAGTTGTGGTGGCAGTTCACCGCTTCGGCTTCAGCATCGAACGGCTTGTCGATAACCTTGCGCACAGCCTCCACCACGTTGCGCATCATGATCGCGCGATTGGTGCGTGCGAAGCGCTGCGCCCAGTCCACCGCAAACACGTAGTCGCCAAAGTGCTCGCTGCCTTCGGGCAAGTAAGCCAGATCCTGATCGGGCAGATTGATCATCCAGCGACGCATGTCCTGCTTGGCCAGCTCGATGAAGTGCGTGCCGATGGCATTGCCCACGCCACGCGAACCGGAGTGCAGCATGAACCAGACGCGCTGTTCCTCGTCCAGGCAGACTTCCACGAAGTGGTTACCCGTACCCAGCGTGCCGAGATGATGGAGGTTGTTGGTGCGCCCAAGCTTTGGGTGCTTTTCCACGATGCGCGCAAAGTCCTCGTGCAAGCTGCTCCAGCCATCCAATGCAGCCTGCGGCGGGGTGGACCAGGCACCCTTGTCGCGCGCACCCACGGTGCGGCCATGCGGTACGGCGCGCTCGATCGCAGAACGGATGCCGGCTAGATGGTCGGGCAGGTCGCTCGCGGTCAGCGTGGTGCGTGCGGCGATCATGCCGCAACCGATGTCCACCCCCACGGCAGCGGGGACGATGGCGCCCACGGTCGGCACCACCGAACCCACCGTAGCGCCCTTGCCAAGATGCACGTCCGGCATCACGGCGACCCAGCGGTGGATAAAGGGCAGGCGAGCAATGTTGAGCAACTGCTCGCGCGCCTCATCCTCCAGCGGCACGCCGCGCGTCCATAGCTTGATGGGCACGGCGCCCGGCTCGTTGATGACGTTGTAGTTCTGCGATTCCATGTGGATAACGTCCATAAAGGCTGGCACTTGTGCACCGGCCGAGTTGTAACAGGATGCGACGACAAGAGATTGGAGAACCATCCCGCTCTAACCGCTGAGCTACACCGCCACAATATCGGCGGTGGCGGGACTCGAACCCGCGACCTGGAGCTTAGAAGGCTAGTAGGTCCACCGGCATTCGCCGCGGTTGAAACACGTGCTGCGTTGTTCGGCCCGGATGCAGCGACAAGGAGTGACGAACCGTTCCCGCTCTACCACTGAGCTACACCGTTGTCCTGAGACAAAGGTGGCGGGAGTCGAACCCGCGACCAGGAGCGTGACAGGCTAGTAGGTCCGTCGGCATTCGCTGCCGAACCGATGCAAAAGGTGCAACGACAAGGTTGACGAAACGATCCTGCATCGCAGGGGGGACTCGAACCCCTTCGCCCGAAGGCTTACCAAGTACGTCTCATCGGCATTCGTTGCAGAACAAACTCGTTGATCTTTCTCCCTGACCCGGCGGGCCTATTCCCGCCGGGTGTTTTGGCACCATCCTTGGCAACCTCATTTCCGCATGCTGGTACGGCGATCCTTGCCTTACCGGCGACAGGTGCAACGACAATCGTTGGTGAAACAACCTGCATCGCAGGAGGGGATTCGAACCCCCTGGCCCGAAGGCTTTATCCGTGTAGTTCCACCGGCATTCGTTGCGAAACTTTTCCTTGGCTCTTCCGGAGCCCGGCCCCGGCAGGCTCATCCCTGCCGGGGTAGATCGACGCCGTCCATGGTGACTACAGGTCCATCCGTTCGATCCGATCAACACAACGACGCGCCTGGGCGCCTCGTGCGACATCCGCCAACAGCTCGAACACCGCATCGCTGAAGCCGCCGATGTGCGTAACGTCCGACGCTTCCTGCGCCTGACTGGTCGCATACGGCTGCACATCGATGCACACAAGGCGTGCGTTGGGGTTACGCGCCTTCAGCGCGGCCCACTGGCGCATCGTCTCGGTGCCACCGCCGCGACGCGTATCCACCCAGCTCTGGTTGTCCGACACGATCACCACCAGATCCGGCGCCGCCTTTTCGCGATTCAACTGCGCCAAAGGTGCGCTGACGCTGGTACCACCGCCGACCAAGCGCGCCATCTGCTGCGCTTGGGTGAGCACGCTGTCCCGCGCGTTGAGCTTCAGCTCGCGCACCGCTTCAGCGAAGGGAATCACTCGCGCCTTCGGGTTGCCGCGCTTGATGCAGGCGACCATCAACGCTGCCACTTCCACACAGGTCACCTTGGTGGTCGCGCCACGGCGATAGCCGGTGACCGGCGATGCCATGGAGCCCGAGACGTCGATGGCCAGCGCTACGTTGCCATTCAACGTCGGCACCGACGCCGTGGCCACCTCCATCGCGTCCTGCAAGGCATCGAGAATCGCCTCGGGCATGCTTCCCACGGCCGCCCGATAGGCCACCATCAACTGATACGGGAACACCCGTGAGCGCTTGATGGCATTTTCATCACGCAATCGGGACGCGATCTTCTTCACCAGCTGCACGTCCTCGAACACGCCCTTACGCAGGAACGTATTGAGGTTCATCCGCGTGGCCTGCCACGAGCTGCGCGACGCCACCGCCTTCCAATGCTTCGCCGACAAGGGCATGGCCGTGAGGTATTGGAACGGCAGATCGGGCACGTCACCCGAAGGGTTGGCCTTGAACGCCTCGTACTCGCGCACGATCACCGGGAGCTTGTCCGCGGCGCCTGGCTTACCGATCAGCCAGGCGTACAACGCCTCGCGCTCGGCGTCCTGCGGCTGCGGGTGCACCATCCGGATCACGTCCGCCAGCGAGGGCTGCTCACCGATGGCCGCCGACATCAGCGCCTCGTTGGATGCGTTCGCCAGCCAGCGGGTCACCAAACGCTTGGGACGGGAACCGAGCGACTTACGACCCAACACACCGCTACGCACGATCTGCACGAAATTGCGCAACATACGGCCGTTGTCGATCACGCGATCGAACACGAGCTCCAACAACGCGCCGTCGCGAAAAGCCAGGTAGGCGAGCAACAGCGCGGGTACGTCCTTCATGTGGGCGTGCTTACGGGCATACAGCGCCACCTTGGCCACAAAGGCTGGCGACACCGCGTCGCACATCGCTACCAGCGTATCGAGCTGGGTCTGCGCATCCGCATAGAAGGTGCCGTTGAGGCAGCCAGTCGTCGCGTACAGCGCCAGGATGGCTTCGGGACTGCGCTCGTAGGCTGCGCCACCCGCCTCGTTGTTGGCGTTGGTCCGGGCAACCTGGGCACCGCGAAAGTTTTGGAAGAGTTGAAGGTTCGACATGGCTGTTTCTCCGTTGCCCCATGGATAGAGCAGGAGGCGTGCCAACCGGCCGATAATCAAATTACCTTATTGTTTTTATTTGCTTTTCTACTGTTTTCCACAGAATTAATCACAGCATGATTCATCTATTTATATACTTGTAGATAACTATTTATCTTTTGGTCGCACCATGAAGAAGCAGGTCGTGATCGGTTTCCTCGGCACCCAACTCGATGCAGGCGAGGGCGCGGGGCGCTGGGACAAGTGGCGCCCCACTGTGGCGCTAGGCATGCACGAGGATTTTCTGGTCCATCGCCTGGAATTGCTGGTCGACCAGCGCCGTTACGGCAAGCTCGCCGAACTCGTCCGCAGGGACCTTGGCCAGGTTTCACCCGAGACGGAAGTGAAATTGCACGACACCTATGTCGCCGACCCGTGGGATTTCGAATCCATGTACGGCACCCTGCACGACTTCGCGCGGCACTATTCCTTCGACCCGGAACATGAGGACTACTACGTCCACATCACTACGGGCACGCACGTCGCGCAGATCTGCCTGTTCTTGCTCACCGAGAGCAGGCGCTTGCCGGCGCACCTGCTACAGGTATCCCCGCCGCGCAAGCAGCGCGCGGACAGCAATGGCGGTTCGATCAACGTGATCGACCTGGACTTGTCCCGCTACGACCGCCTCGCACAACGCTTTCAGAGCGAACAGGAAGACGACCGTTCGCACCTCAAGAGCGGCATCGCCACGCGCAATGCCGCCTTCAACCGCATGATCGAGCAGATCGAAACCGTGGGTAGTCGCTCCACCGCACCCATCTTGCTGATGGGCCCGACAGGCGCTGGCAAGAGTCAGCTGGCGCGGCGCCTGTTCGAATTGAAGAAGGCTCGCCATGAACTTAGCGGTCGTTTCGTCGAAGTGAACTGCGCCACGCTGCGCGGCGACGGTGCCATGAGCGCCTTGTTCGGCCACGTCAAAGGCGCCTATACCGGCGCCGCCAGCGAACGCGCGGGCTTGCTGCGCAGTGCGCACAAAGGCCTACTGTTCCTGGACGAGATCGGCGAGCTGGGCGCGGACGAGCAGGCGATGCTGCTGCGAGCGTTGGAAGACAAACGCTTTCTGCCCGTGGGTAGCGACCGCGAAGTGGAAAGCGACTTCCAGCTGATCGCAGGCACGAACCGTGACCTTGGACGCCGCGTGGCGGAAGGGCGCTTTCGCGATGATCTCTACGCGCGCCTGAACATCTGGAGCTTCCACCTGCCCGGCCTCAGCGAGCGCATGGAAGACATCGAACCCAACGTAGACTACGAGCTCGAACGCCACGCCCAACAACACAACCAACGCGTCACCTTCAACCGCGAGGCCCGTGACCGCTACCTTCGCTTCGCTACCTCCGGTGAAGCGACCTGGCAAGGCAACTTCCGCGACCTGGGCGCCTCGCTAACGCGGATGGCCACACTGGCGCCCGCCGGTCGCATCACCGTCGAAACGGTGGACGACGAACTGATACGACTGCGACGCTTGTGGCGACAAGAGGAATCAGGCGACGATCCATTACCCGCCTTGCTGGGCGAGCGCGTGCAAGACATCGACCTGTTCGATCAACTGCAATTGCGCGAAGTGATCAAGCTCTGCCGACGTAGCCGCCATCTGTCCGATGCCGGCCGCCAGCTCTTTGCCGCATCGCGCGAGCGCAAATCCAGCAGCAACGACACCGACCGCCTGCGTAAATACCTGGCTCGTTTTGGGCTGGATTGGGAGTCAGTGAAGAACTTCGGCACCCACTAGAGACGGATCTCCCATGCCCATCCTCGAACACCTGCTCGACCATTCAGATCCTTCGCTACTGTTCGAATGCATCGGCGGCAGCCATGCCTATGGCATTGCCACTCCCGATAGCGATCTGGACCTTCGCGGCGTCTATGCCGTACCGGCGGCCGACTACATGAGCCTCGAAGTACCCGGCAACCAAGTAACGGACGCGCGCAACGACATCGTGTTCTACAGCCTTCGACGAGTAATCGAGCTGCTTTCGGTTGCCAATCCCAATGTGCTGGAACTGCTTTACATGCCTGAGGAGTGCGTACGATGGTGTACCGACGCATTCGAGCCGCTGTTGGCGCACCGCGAGGCATTCATCTCCCAGCAGTGCGTGCAAACCCATATCGGCTACGCGCTTACGCAGATCAGGAAGGCTCGCGGCCAGAACAAATGGGTCAACCAGCCAAGGCCGGAACGACCACCGGCTAAAGAAGACTATTGCCACGTCATCCCGGTCCAGGGCTTGCTGCCCAGGGATGAATCACCGTGCAGGCCCATACCCTTGGGCCGCCTTGGCTGGGACCTCGGAGAGTTCCATGCGGCGCGGCTCGAGCACGCAAGGGATGGCTACCGCCTCTACCGCTACGGCAAGACAGCTCGCGGCGTATTCCGCGATGGCACGCTGGCCTGCGAATCCATTCCCATGGAAGACGAAACCAGCCGTTTCGCAGGGCTGCTGTTCTACAACGAGGCGGCATGGAAGCAGGCACTGACTGACCACCAGAACTACTGGACGTGGCGGCGCGAGCGCAACGAAGCACGCTGGCGCCAGCAGGAGAGCGGGGAGCTGGACTACGACGCCAAAAACATCATGCATACAATCCGCTTGTTGCTGTCGGGAGAGTCCATCCTGAAATACGGTTATCCACAGGTACGCGTTGAAGGTGAGCAGAGAGAGTTGCTGCTCTCCATTCGCAAGGGCCGCTACGCCTATGACGAACTGATCGATATGGCGGAGACAATCGTCGCGCGCTGCATCGACAAGACCGCGCTTTCACATCTGCGTCCGACCGTCGACGCAGCCATTCCTGGTCGCCTGTTACGCGACATGACTTCACTCTGGGAAATCGCTCGCACATGAATGACGCCATCCAACTGGCCATCGATTCCGTCGAGAAGGACTTTGGCGTTCGTGTTCTCTATGCCGCCGAATCGGGTAGCCGCGCCTGGGGTTTTGCTTCGCCCGACAGCGACTACGATGTGCGCTTTATCTATGCGCATCCACGCGACTGGTATCTGTCCGTGTTCGAATCACGCGACGTGATCGAGCGTATGCTGCCCGGCGACCTCGATGTCAGCGGATGGGACCTGCGCAAGGCGCTGCGCCTGATGTCCAAGTGCAACCTTGCATTCAACGAATGGTTTGACTCGCCGATCGTCTATCGCGAGGACACGGCATTCGCCAAGGCGATACGCGAGCTGATCCCTCACGTCTTCCAGCCGGCGCGCGCCTTGTTCCACTACCTGAGCATGGCATCGTCCACTCATACCGAGTACCTCACCGGTGAGCAGGTGCGTCTGAAGAAGCTGTTCTACTTCCTGCGTCCGGTGCTCGCCTGTCGTTGGATCGAACACACGCGCACCCAGCCACCGACGGCGTTCTCACGACTGCTGGCCCAACCTTGGGTCAGCGACGCGGAACGCGAATGGATCGCAGAACTGGAAGCACGCAAAGCCGTTGTGCGCGAAGGTGACACCTCCGAGATCCCGGCATTTCTTCGTCCATGGATGCTGACTGAGCTTGACCACCTCAACCGCATCGGCCCGACACTGGCGAGCAAGCATGACGCCGATCATGCGTTGCTTGATCGCGTCTTGCGTGATTGGACGGTAGCGCCGTCTAACTAGTCCGACGGCCCCGGCGCAAGCACTTCGCGCTGGCCGTTGATACCCATCGACGACACCAATCCCGCTGCTTCCATCGCTTCCACCAGTCGCGCGGCACGGTTGTAGCCAATGCGGAACTGGCGTTGTACGAAGGAAATAGATGCACGGCGCGAGCGCAGCACGAAAGCAGCGGCTTCGTCGTAGAGCGGATCGAGTTCGGGGTCGCCGCCGTCCTCGGTGAACAGTTCGCCTGATCCTTCGCTTGGTGGCCCCGCCAGAATCTCGTCCTTGTAATCGGGCTCACCATAGAGTTTCAGGTGGGCGACGATGCGATGCACTTCCTCGTCAGCAACGAAGGCGCCGTGGATGCGCTGTGGATAACCTGTGCCCGGCGGCAGAAACAGCATGTCACCTTGGCCGAGCAGGCTTTCCGCACCCATCTGGTCGAGGATGGTGCGGGAGTCGATCTTGGACGACACCTGGAAGGCGACGCGCGTGGGGATGTTCGCCTTGATCAGGCCAGTGATGACATCGACCGATGGACGCTGGGTGGCAAGGATGAGGTGGATGCCGGCGGCACGCGCTTTTTGTGCAAGGCGCGCGATCAGCTCTTCGATCTTCTTGCCGGCAACCATCATGAGGTCAGCCAGCTCGTCGATCACCACCACGATCATCGGCAGCGTGTCGAGTAGCTCGGGCACCTCGGGATGCGCGGGGAACGGGTTCATCAATGGACGTCCAGACGCCCGTGCCTCACGCACCTTCTGGTTGAACCCAGCAAGGTTGCGCACGCGCAGGTCGGACATCACGCGATAACGATTCTCCATTTCGGCAACGCACCAGGCCAGCGCGTTGGCGGCAAGCTTCATGTCGGTGACTACCGGCGCGAGCAGATGCGGAATACCCTCGTACACTGAGAGTTCCAGCATCTTGGGATCGATCATGATCATGCGCACGTCGTCGGGCGTGGCTTTGTACAGCATCGACAAGATCATCGCGTTCACCGCGACGGATTTGCCCGAACCCGTCGTGCCGGCCACGAGCATATGCGGTGCCTTGGCAAGATCGGTCACCAAGGGTTCGCCAGTAATGCCCTTGCCCATCGCCAGCGTGAGTAGCGAATCGGAATCGCGATAAACCGGGGAATCCAGAATCTCGGAGAGGGCGATCATCTGGCGCTGCTCGTTCGGCAACTCCAGGCCCATGCAGGTCTTGCCGGGAATGGTTTCGACGACGCGAATGGACGTCCGTCCCAAACCACGCGCGAGATCCTTCATGAGGGCAACGATCTGATTGCCACGTACGCCGACAGCCGGTTCCACTTCGAAGCGCGTAATCACGGGGCCCGCCGATGCGCCGACCACAGTGACGGGTACCTTGAATTCGCGCAGACGCTGTTCGATCAGCTCGCCGGTTTCGGCAAGCTGCGCGTCATCAATGGCAGCCACTTCTGTACGTGGTGCGGCCAGGAGAGAAAGCGGGGGCAGCATGGCGGAGGAGCGCTGGCGTGCCGGAGCAGCTACAGCTGGCCTTAGCGAGGTGACGCTCGCCGCTGCGCCGATGGCATCGTCATCATTGGCGGCGAAACGGCGCCCCGGAGCAACGGGTGTCGTCACGATGGGCGCGTTTGTTGTCGGAAGATCCATATCGATGGACGCTTCTTCCGTCATCACAGGTGTTTTGATGACCTCTACGGACGGGACGTTCTCGTGTATCGGTGCAGGCGCGATATCGATGGCGGGCGTCGACTCTACCGACAGCGGCTTCGAAAGGGGTGGAGCAATGCCGGCGGGGGCATCGATCGCAGCAGCAGCCATCGATATCCCGCTTGCCTTGGCAACGACGGGATGGGTGGCAACCATCGGTGCCGGACGACTCAGCGACGTACGCGTCGTCGGCGACGGCGCTACCGGTCGGCCGTGCTTGGGTGTAAGCCAGGGTTCGCGAATCACCTTCTCCTGCTGCGCGGCATATCGGACCCGCGACAACGGCTGGGGAGTGGGTGCGGCAGGCGGTTCTGGGGCAGGCGCAGGTTTGGCGGCAGCGACCGACCCGGCGCTAACCTGCGTTCGACGCTTTGCCGGTGCGGCAGTGCGGCGCGCCTGTTTTGACGAACGCTCTGCACGGCGCACTGCGCCACGGGGCCCACGAGCGGATGGCGACTTTCCGCGCCGCGCCGCGATGGCTTCGAGACCGCGTTGCAGGAGCGCAGCGATCACGTCGACGGCCGCGGACGGGCGTTTGAACATCGCGGGCCAGGTCAGGCCGAGATACCAGGGCAGGGCAGCCGCCAGCACCGTGAGCATGAGCAGCGTGGTCAACCATCCACCGAGGAGGCCACCGATGCCATGCGACAGCGCGCGGCAGATGGCGCCACCGGCGTTCGCGTCATCCGTGTACTGGTCGATCAGCAGGCCTTCCAACGCCGCGCTGGCCAACAATACGAGCAGTGCCCCCAGCCAGAACCGGATCGTTCCCTCGCCAGCGCCCGCCAACGTGCGCCGCTTCAGCAGACTTCTGCCGACACGCCAGATCAGGGGGACAAGCCAGAGGGTGGACAGCCCGAAGGCGCCGAATAAGAAATGGAGCATGCCTGGGATGCCGAGTCGCTCGCTTGCAAACTCAGCATGTTAGCGCCAATGCATGAGGCCCGTCAGCAGATTGCTCGGTAACGGGCTGTTATTGCTGATCTATTGAGACAACCCGGAGGCATCGTGGATGCCGCACATTCCATGGGTCAAAAAGAAAGCCGGCCTTGCGGCCGGCTCTCTTGGGTCGTTACGCGCCCTTCGGATTGGCGCCGTACTCGTTGGTGCCCGGCTGACTGTCCTGCACGAGCAGGTAGATCAGATACAGGCTGACGATCGGGATCAGGGAAATCAGTACGAACCAGCCCGACTTGCCGATGTCATGCAAGCGACGGACGGTGACGGCCAGCGACGGGAGCAGCGTGCCCAGCGCGTAGACCGCGTAGAGGATGCCAAAAATGCTGCTGACCTTGGTGAGAATCACCAGCACGACCAGTGCGATGATGTTGAACAGCGTGTACATCCAGTATTCCTGGCGACGCGCGCGGCCGTTGAAATCAGCGTAATGCTGCTTCAGTACCTTCAGATACCATTCCATGGACTGCTATTCCTCTTGAATTGTGGGATCGAGAATAAGGGACGTTTTCGCTTGGGCGGTCTAACCCGCCAAGCATGATGCCCACCTCGATGAGGCCAAGTCTCTGAAATGAGACACGTCCTAGTCAACCACCCGAATGTTACTTTCCGATGCAAAACGAGCTGAAGATGGCCCCCAGCAGGTCGTCGCTGGTGTAGGTGCCAGTGATTTCGCCCAGCGCATGCTGGGCCTGACGCAGTTCTTCGGCAGCGAGTTCGCCAGCCCGGGTGGCTCTCAGTACCGCGTCGGCGTGCCCCAAGTGTCCGGCGACTTGCTCCAGCGCCAGCACATGGCGACGACGCGCGCTGAACGCACCTTCGCCACCGCCTGATCCGGCGAGTTGCTTGAGGTGATCACGCAATGCCTCCAGGCCCGCCCCGGCTTTTGCGGAAGCCCAGACCCAGATGGCATCAGCTCGCACCTCGTAGCGGGCAGCGTGACTGTCCAGATCAATCTTGTTCACCAGCACGATGCGCTCGACGCTGGCCGGGAGGTCGGCAAGCAGGGCGAGGTCGTGCTCGGCATGCAAAGCGTCGGTAACCAGCAGCGCCACGTCTGCCCGTGCGAGCTCGCCGTGGGCGCGGCGCACACCTTCGCGCTCGACCGGATCATCCGTTTCGCGCAGACCCGCTGTATCGGCCAGTTCCAGTGCAACGCCGTCGAGGTTCAACTGCTCCCGCAGTACGTCGCGCGTGGTGCCGGCGATATCGGTCACGATGGCGCGGTCGCTGCCGGCAAGCGCGTTCAGCAAACTGGACTTGCCGGCGTTTGGACGTCCGATGATGGCGACCCGCAAACCGTCGTTGAGGCGTACGCCACGCTGGGCCTCGAGCAAGAGCTCGTCCAACTGCGCGCGCAGGGCATGCAACTGCTGCATGATCGCGGGGTCGGCGAGGAAATCGATCTCTTCCTCGGGAAAGTCGATAGCCGCTTCCACATGTACGCGTAGCGCGATCAGGGCGTCTAATAGATCGTGCACCCTGCGCGAAAACACGCCTTCCATCGATTGCAGCGCCGCACGGGCACCTGCCTGCGAACGCGCGGCGATAAGGTCAGCCACCGCTTCCGCCTGGGCGAGATCGAGCTTCCCATTGAGAAACGCGCGTTCGGTGAACTCGCCGGGACGCGCCAGTCGCGCGCCCATCGCACTTACGCGGCGCAGCAACGCATCAAGCAAGACCGGACTGCCGTGACCCTGCAGTTCCAGCACGTGCTCACCGGTATAGGACGCAGGAGCAGGGAAGTAGAGCAATAGCCCGCGGTCGATCAGCTCACCATCACGTTCACGGAAAGCGGTGAAGTGCGCACGGCGCGGTTTCGGATCGCGCCCCAGCAGCTCAGCGGCTATGCCTGGTACCGCTGGACCTGACACGCGCAGTACGCCGACGCCGGCGGCACCGGGAGCACTGGCAATGGCAGCAATGGTGTCGGTGTGGGTCATGGGCGAATTATGCGGGCTGGATGCGGGGGTAAGCGAAACAGTTTGGCGAGCCAGCAAAGAAAAAGGCCGCTTTCGCGGCCTTTTTCTCAACGCGGTAAACGATCAGGCTTCTTTGGCCTTCTCATCCGCGCGCTCCACGCTACGCGTGATCAGCCACTGCTGCGTCAGGCTGGTAAGGCCGTTGATGACCCAGTACAGCACCAGACCGGCCGGGAAGAACAGGAACATGAAGCCGAACACCACCGGCATCACCTTCATCATCTTCTGCTGTGCCGGGTCCATGCCTGCGGCGGAGGGCGACAGCCACTGCGTGGCCAGCATCACCAGGATGTAAATCACCGGCAGCACGAAGAACGGATCGGGTGCGGACAAGTCGTGCACCCAGCCGAAGAACGGCGCATGACGCAGCTCCACGCTTTCCATCAGCACGCGATACAGACCGAAGAACACCGGCATCGTGATCAGCACCGGCAGGCAGCCCGACATCGGGTTGACCTTCTCCTTCTTGTACAGCTCCATCATGGCCTGCTGCATCTTCATCTTGTCGTCGCCGTAACGCTCCTTGAGGGCGTTGACGCGCGGCTGCAGCTTGCGCATTTTGGCGCCGGAGCGGAACTGCGTGGCGGTGAGCTTCCACAGAGCGGCCTTCAGCAGCAGCACCAGCAGGATGATGGCCACACCCCAGTTACCGCTGATGGAATGGAGCTTCGACAACAGCCAATGCAGCGGCTGTGCAACCACCGTGAGCATGCCGTAGTTGGTGGTCAGGTCGAGGCCCGGGGCGACCTGGTCCAGCGTGCCCTGCAACTTCGGACCGACATACAGGCGTGAGGTGGTGCTCAGGCTCTGGCCGGGTGCGACGCTGAGCGACGGACCGACCGCGCGGATCAGGTACACCGGCTGCGCGGTGTCTGGATTGATCACGCTGGTGCTGTAGGTGCTGGCGTCCTGCGTTGCCGGGATCCAGGACACAAAGAAGTAGTGCTGCAGCATCGCCGCCCAGCCGCCGGTGATGGCGTGGTTGAGCGGCTTCTTCGCGAAATCGGCGAAGGGCAACGTCGACATCTTGTCTTCCGGGCTGTACCAGGCAGCGCCATAGAAGCTGTGCGAGGACGGATCACTGAAGTTCTGCCACCAGCTCTTCTGCTGCGCCGGGGCCACGCGCTGCAGCTGCTCGTATGCATTGCCAGCCCATGCGGTGCTGCCACCGTTTTCGATCTTCTGATCAACGGCGACGGCGTAGCTGCCACGCTTGAGCGCGAAGGTCTTGGTGACCTTGAGGCCAGCGGCGTCCTGCCAGGTCAGGTCGACCTTCAGATCGTCCTGGCCCTGGGCCAACGTGTAGCTGGTCTGCGCGGCGGAGAACACGGCGCGATGATCGGGCGCATCGCCTTGGTTGCTCACCAAGCCGCTCTGTGCCACGAAGTACTGCGCGCGATCGTCATCGAGCAAGCGCACCGGCGCTGGCTCGGGATTCTGCTTGGTGACGGGCGCCACCGGGTAATGCAGCAGTTCCGAACGCACTACGCTGCCGCCACGCGTATCAATGGTCAGGCGCAGCACGTCGGTGCTCACCGTGATCAGCTGGGCAGACGCCTCGCTGACCGTGCCCGGTACGGCGGCGGGGGAGGCCGTCGACGAAGTGGCGCCAGGCACGCTGGTATCGGTGCCGGCCGTCGTCGCCGCGGCTGGAGCAACCGGCGGTTGCGGGCCGTAATCCTTCTCCCAGGCCTGAAACAGCAACCAGGCCACAGCCAGCAGGGCAAAGATGAGGAACGTACGCGTTTGATTCATCGCGGAGCAGATCCGGTGCATCCCGCGACGCCGTGCCGCGGAAGAGGGTGGAAAAAGGTCAACGCACGATTGTGCCGGTCGGGTCGCCCGGCTTCAACGTGAGCTCGACTTTGGCGGAACGCAATTTCTTCCACAGCTGCTGCAGTTCGGCGAGCAGCTCCGGGCCCGGCAGGCCGCAGGCCTGCTCGCGCGCCATCACCATGAGGTCAACGGGCGGAAGCTCAAGACGGGCGCGTCGAAACGACTCGCGCACGAGGCGCTTGATGCGGTTGCGATCGACCGCGCGCTTGGAGACGCGCTTGGAGATGGCGAGACCCAGGCGAGGATGGCCCAGATCATTGACCCGATAGCGCACAGAAAAACAGCGGCCGCCGAGGCGGCCGCTGGTATGACGCAGAGCTGCAAAATCACCGGCGCTTCGCAACCGCGCTTCACGCGGCAGGCCGGCGGCACGCATGCTGGCGAGCCGCTTACGGGATCAGACGCTTGCGACCCTTGGCGCGACGCGCGTTCAGGATCTTGCGGCCATCGGCCGTGGCCATACGAGCACGGAAGCCGTGGGTGCGGGCACGCTTGAGCTTGCTGGGCTGGAAGGTCCGCTTGGACATGGCTTCCTCCGAATAAGTTGATAAAAAGGTTGGAAATTATGAGGGGCAATAAAGTCCCCTGTCAAATAGGGGGTTTTCAGGGTTGACAAAAAGCTGTTGACTGCCTGTGGATATCCGTGTGGATATCCGTACCAACAAGCTGGCTTCCTGCTGTTAGACTTTCCGGTCCACCCCGCGCGAAAGCGCTCCTTCCAGTGGTTGAAGACTTCCCATGAGTGACCTGTGGCGGCGCTGTCTCGAGCGTCTCGAGGGCGAATTGAACGCCGAAGACCTGCATACGTGGCTGATGCCGCTGCAGGCACGCGACGACACCCATGGCCTGAAGCTGTACGCGCCCAATCCGTACACGCTGGAGACGGTGCGCGAGCGCTATCTGGCCCGCATCGAAACGGTGATCAGCCAGCTGACGGGCCATGAGCTGACCGTGCGCCTGGAGGTCGGCTCCAGCTCACCCCGCGCCACGGCGACCGGCAAGCCCTCTGCTGGCCCGGCCCCCGCGCCGGTCAAAGCGGAACCCGTCGTGGCCGAGGTGCCTTCGGCCACCTTTACCCACAATCTGGATCCGCACTACACCTTCGAGACCTTCGTCGAGGGTAAGTCGAACCAGTTGGGCAAGGCAGCCGCCATGCAGGTGGCGATGAATCCGGGCCGTGCCTATAACCCGTTGCTGCTTTACGGCGGCACGGGCCTGGGTAAAACCCACTTGATGCACGCGGCCGGCAACCTGATGCGCGAGCGCAATCCGGAATTCAAGGTGCTGTATCTGCGCTCGGAGCAGTTCGTGGGCTCGATGATCGAGGCTCTACGCACCAAGAGCATGGACGAGTTCAAGCGCCGCTTCCGTTCGGTGGACGCGCTGCTGATCGACGATATCCAGTTCTTTGCGGGCAAGGACACCACGCAGGAAGAGTTTTTCCACACCTTCAACGCGCTTTTCGAATCCAAGCAGCAGATCATTCTGACCTGCGACCGCTATCCCAAGGAAGTGGACAAGCTGGAGCCGCGCCTGAAGTCACGTCTGGGCTGGGGCCTTTCCGTGGCCATCGAGCCACCGGATTTCGAGACGCGTGCTGCGATCTTGCTGTCCAAGGCACATGACAAGGGCGTCGCAGTAGGGGAGAACGTGGCGATGCTGCTGGCCAAACGCATCCGTTCCAACGTGCGCGACCTGGAAGGCGCGCTCAACACGCTGGCGGCCCGCGCCAATTTCTACGGCAAGCCCATCACCATCGACTTCGCGGAAGAAACGCTGCGCGATCTGCTCGCCACGCACGCGCAGGCCGTCACCGTGCCGAACATCCAGAAGACGGTGGCCGACTACTACCAGGTGCGCCTGCAGGATCTGCTGTCCAAGCGTCGCGTACGTTCGTTGGCACGCCCGCGGCAGATCGCGATGGCGCTGTCCAAGGAACTCACCGAACACAGCCTGCCTGAGATCGGTGAGGCGTTCGGCGGCCGCGACCATACGACGGTGCTGCACGCCTGCCGCACGATCAAGAAGCTTTGCGAGACCGACACACGCATGCGTCAGGATTGGGAACAGCTCATCCGGATTCTGACCGGCTAAAAGGCAGTGCGGCTGTGCACTGATTGCTTGAAAAGTACTGTGGCAACCTGTGGATAATAGGTGGACGATTTCGAGGTCAAAGTTATCCACATTCGACCCACAGTTATCAGGCGCTTGGGGACACAACCCAATAACCTTTTAACTAATTGATTTCGTTGGGTAATTTTCGTTTTTTGAGTTATCCACGCCACCTACCACCACTACAGAACTTCTTTTAAAAACAGAAAAGCAGGATTGGGGAAGCGCATATATGCAATTCAGCATTCAACGAGAAGCTCTGCTCAAACCGTTGCAGCAGGTCGTCGGCGTCGTCGAACGCCGTCAGACGTTGCCGGTTTTGGCCAACCTGCTGGTGAAGGTCGCCGACGACAAAGTGTCGATGACAGGCACGGATCTGGAAGTGGAAATGATCGCCACCACCTCAGCTGACAAGCTGATCGATGGCGAGATCACCATTCCCGCGCGCAAACTGTTCGATATCGTTCGTGCGCTCCCTGATGGCGCACAGATCGAGCTGAAGCTCAACGGCGATCGCGTTGCCATGAATGCGGGACGCAGCCGCTTCACGTTGGCCACGTTGCCAGCGACTGAGTTTCCAACCATCGATGAAATAGAGCTGGTTGAGCGGGTCACGCTGCCGGAAGAGGTGTTGCGAGATCTCATGGAGCGCACCGCGTTCGCCATGGCCAACCAGGATGTGCGCTATTACCTCAATGGCATGCTGCTGGATCTTCAGGAGCACACGCTTCGTTGCGTAGCTACTGACGGTCATCGCTTGGCGCTGAAGGAAACCAAGCTCGACAGCAAGGTTTCCACGCGTCGCCAGATCATCATTCCGCGCAAAGGCGTGAATGAGTTGATCGGTTTGTTCGAAACCGGCGATGGTCAGATCGAGCTGGAGTTTGGACGGAATCACCTGCGCGTCCGTCGTGGCGATGTGGTCTTTACCTCCAAGCTCATCGACGGTCGTTTTCCGGATTACGAAGCGGTGATTCCGCTGGGTGCCGATAAACATGCGACCCTCGATCGGGAAGTGTTGCGCGGTGCCTTGCAGCGTGCGGCGATTCTTTCCAACGAGAAGTACCGCGGTGTGAAGCTGGAACTCTCGCCGGGCAAGCTCCGCATCGTGGCGCACAACCCGGAGCAGGAAGAAGCCGTGGAAGAGGTTGAGGCCGATACGCCCGTGTCGGATCTGGCCGTGGGCTTCAATGTGGGCTATTTGCTCGATGCACTGGGTGCTCTGCGCGGCGAAAAGGCTCGCCTGAGTCTGCGAGATGCCCAATCGAGCTGTTTGGTGCAGGAAGACGACACCGACCAGGCTCGCCACGTGATCATGCCGCTGCGCCTCTGATGTTGATCCTCCGTTTGCCCGATGAGGGCAAGCCGAAAGCGAACGCCGGAGCCGTCGAAAGACGCTCCGGCGTTCTTGCTTCCGGAGCCCAGTGACATGCGGCTGGAAACGCTGCGGATACGCGGTTTGCGCTGCCTGACCGACGTCGTGATTCCCCTGGATCCGGGGGTGACGGTGTTTGCGGGAGCAAATGGCGCCGGAAAGACCAGTGTCCTCGAGGCTGCCTACTTGCTCTCTCATGCGCGATCGTTCCGATCAGGCGCTAAAGACGCCTTGCTCCAGCGAGGGGGCGAATCGCTCTCCATTTTTACCGAGCTTCGGCACGACGATGGACGAACCCATCGTCTTGGGCTGGGGCGGCAGGGTGCTCGATGGGAAGCGCGTATGGACGGGGAAGTTGTCAGCCTCAGCGAACTGGTTGGAGAGTGCGCTGTTGTCTGCTTCGAGCCAGGATCCCACGACCTGATCGCTGGCGGCGCAGAAGAACGTAGGCGTTACCTCGATTGGGGCGTGTTCCACGTGGAACATGAGTTCATGTTGGCCTGGAGACGCTATCAACGGGCCCTAAAACAACGAAACTCATTGCTCAGAGCGACTAACCCGGCCCCAGAGGCGCTATTCCTGCCCTGGGAGGCCGAGCTGGACGCCACGGCTTCCGTGATCGACCGTCTCCGAGACCTGTACTTAGCCGCGCTTCGCCCCCATATAGATCGGGCAATGAGTGGTTTGTTACCTGAGCTTGGTGCCGTTGAACTTCGATATCGCCGCGGTTGGCCGGAGGACAGTGGGTTGGGTTCTCTCCTTGCCAGTCAGCGCGGGAGGGATCTCGCACGAGGGCACACGACACTTGGATCCCACCGTGCTGATTGGTCGGTGGTTTTCGAGCACGCCCCTCAGCGGGAACATTTGTCTCGTGGCCAGGAAAAGTTGACGGCCCTGGGGTGCACGCTGGCCCAGGCAGCGCTGTATGCAGAGCGGCGGGGCGAGTGGCCGGTGGTGTGCCTGGACGACCTTGCTTCCGAACTGGACAAGTCACATCAGGCGGCTGTTGTGGACCAGCTGCGCTCGGTAGGTGCCCAGGTCTTGCTCACGGGGACCGAGGTTCCGGACGCCTTGCAGGGCGGCTCAGCGCGTGTGTTCCACGTGGAACAAGGGCATCTCAGCCCCCTGCTATAATCAACCAATTGTGTACCTAGCCCGGCCTTACATGGCGCCGTCCGGGCGGGAAGAGGCGCCCAGGAATCGGTCACCGAATGAACGATACAACCTACGATTCGAGCAACATCAAGGTCCTGAAAGGTCTGGAAGCGGTGCGCAAGCGCCCCGGCATGTACATCGGTGATACCGATGACGGCACCGGCCTGCACCACATGGTGTTCGAAGTCGTCGATAACTCGATCGACGAAGCTCTCGCTGGTTACTGTGACCATGTGACCGTAACCATCCTGGACGACGGCTCGGTCAGCGTCAGCGACAACGGTCGTGGCATTCCGGTCGACGAGCACCCGGAAGAGGGGCGTTCCACGGCAGAAGTGGTCATGACCGTGCTGCACGCGGGCGGCAAGTTCGACGCCAACTCCTACAAGGTCTCGGGCGGCCTTCATGGTGTGGGCGTGTCGGTGGTGAATGCGCTCAGCTCACACCTGTGGTTGACCATCTACCGTGAGGGCAAGGAGTACCAGCAGGAATACGCCCATGGCGAGCCGCAGTACGCCATCAAGCCCGTCGGGGATTCCAACAAGCGCGGTACCACCGTGCGCTTCCTGCCCAGCACGGGCACGTTTACCAACGTGGAGTTCCACTACGACATCCTGGCGAAGCGCCTGCGCGAGCTGGCCTTCCTCAACTCCGGCGTCACCATCGACCTGAAGGACGAGCGAGGCGAGGGGCGTCATGACACCTTCGCCTACGAAGGCGGCATCAAGTCGTTTGTGCAGCACCTGGCCCAGCTCAAGACAGCGCTGCATCCCAACGTGATCAGCCTCAACGCCAACCAGGACGGGATTTCGGTGGAGCTGGCGATGCAGTGGACCGACTCCTACCAGGAGACGATGTTCTGCTTCACCAACAACATTCCGCAGCGCGACGGAGGCACGCATCTCACAGGCTTCCGCGCGGCGCTGACGCGTTCGCTGCAGGGCTACATCGAGAAGGAAGGCCTGGCCAAGAACGCCAAGGTGGCCTTGTCGGGCGACGATATGCGCGAAGGCCTGATCGCCGTGCTCTCGGTGAAGGTGCCTGACCCGAAGTTCTCCTCGCAGACCAAGGACAAGCTTGTTTCCTCCGAGGTGAAGACCGCGGTGGAGCAAGCTGTCAACGAAAAGCTGGGTGAATTCCTGCTGGAACATCCGAGCGAAGCCAAGGCCATCGCCTCCAAGGTGGTCGATGCAGCGCGTGCCCGCGAAGCAGCCCGCAAAGCCCGCGAAATGACCCGCCGCAAGGGCGCGCTGGATATCGCCGGCCTGCCGGGCAAGCTCGCCGACTGTCAGGAAAAGGATCCCGCACTGTGCGAACTGTTCCTGGTCGAGGGTGACTCCGCAGGCGGCTCGGCCAAGCAGGGCCGTAACCGCAAGACTCAGGCCGTGCTTCCGTTGAAGGGCAAGATCCTCAACGTGGAGAAGGCTCGCTTCGACAAAATGTTGGCCTCCGCCGAAGTCGGCACGCTCATCACCGCGCTCGGCACGGGTATCGGCAAGGAGGAGTACAACCCGGACAAGCTGCGCTACCACCGCATCGTCATCATGACCGACGCGGACGTGGACGGCTCGCATATCCGCACGTTGCTGCTCACGTTCTTCTATCGCCAGATGCCGGAGCTGATTGAGCGCGGCCACGTCTACATCGGTCTGCCGCCGCTCTACAAGATCAAGCAGGGCAAGAACGAGATGTACCTGAAGGATGACGCGGCGCTCAACGGCTACCTCGTCTCCAGCGCTGTTGACGGCGCCGGGCTTGAGCCTTCGGCCGATGCACCGGCAATCTCCGGCGAGCCGCTCGAGAAGTTGCTGCGCGACTACCAGAATGCGCTCGACCAGATCGAACGCCTTGGTCATCGCTTCGATGCAACTGTACTTACCGCATTGCTTGAGCACGCCCCCTTGGAACCCGCGTTGTGGAATGACGGCGCGGCCATGCAGGGCTGGTTGAAGGGTGTGGAGTTGCGCTTGGCAGCGAGCGGTCTTGGCAAGCCTCGCTATCGTCTTGCGCTGCGTCCGGCGGAGGGCGAGCAGCCGGGCGCCATCGAGGTAGTGCGTGACCAGCACGGTTTGAGCCACACATGGTTGCTGCCGCAGCCCTTCTTCGGCACCGCTGAGTTCCGTCCGATTCTCCAGGTGAGCCAGCAACTGGCTGGCCTGGTCCAGGCGGACGCCGTGGTTCGTCGTGGCAACGGTTCGCGTGGGGTGCAAAGTTTCGCCGAAGCACGCCACTGGCTGCTGGAAGAGGGCAAGAAGGGCCGCATGATCCAGCGCTTCAAGGGCCTGGGCGAAATGAATCCGGAGCAGTTGTGGGAAACCACCGTGAATCCGGAAACCCGCCGCATGCTGCAGGTAGGCATTGAAGACGCTTTTGCCGCCGACCAGATGTTCTCCATGCCTGTCTCTTATACACATCTGGAAAAGGGGGGGGGGGGGGGGGGGGGGGGGGGGGGGGGGGGGGGGGGGGGGGGGGGGGGGGGGGGGGGGGGGGGGGGGGGGGGGGGGGGGGGGGGGGGGGGGGGGGGG
>NZ_JAELTQ010000374.1 GCF_016428905.1 Dyella sp. ASV24
CGTGAAACGTTCCGGATGGGCAGCGATCTCGCGATCGAGTGCATCCGGCGCCACATAACGCCATGCCGCGATCTCATGAATATTGGCGACAGGCGGTACATCGGTTCGACCGGCATAGACCCAGCAGCTGTCTCTTATACACATCTGACGCTGCCGACGAAGCTGGAATGGTGGGGGTGGGGGGGGGGGGGGGGGGGGGGGATGGGGGGGGGGGGGGGGGGGGGGGGGGGGGGGGGGGGGGGGGGGGGGGGGGGGGGGGGGGGGGGGGGGGGGGGGGGGGGGGGGGGGGGGGGGGGGGGGGGGGGGGGGGGGGGGGGGGGGGGGGGG
>NZ_JAELTQ010000375.1 GCF_016428905.1 Dyella sp. ASV24
CTGCGCCTTCTTCGGCGTTGAGCAGCTCCACGCGCAGGACGTCGCCCTGCTGAACGCGGTACTGCTTGCCACCGGTCTTGATGACTGCGTAACTCATGGGAATATCACTTCTGTCGTTATTCTCTTGCTGTCTCTTATACACATCTGACGCTGCCGACGAAGCTGGAATGGTGTGGGTGTGGGGGGGGGGGGGGGGGGGAGAGAGGGGGGGGGGGGGGGGGGGGGGGGGGGGGGGGGGGGGGGGGGGGGGGGGGGGGGGGGGGGGGGGGGGGGGGGGGGGGGGGGGGGGGGGGGGGGGGGGGGGGGGGGGGGGGGGGGGGGGGGGG
Organism: Dyella sp. ASV24; assembly: GCF_016428905.1. GTDB lineage: Bacteria > Pseudomonadota > Gammaproteobacteria > Xanthomonadales > Rhodanobacteraceae > Dyella. Next base: position 327 of record NZ_JAELTQ010000375.1, read on the forward strand.
G
>NZ_JAELTQ010000376.1 GCF_016428905.1 Dyella sp. ASV24
CCCCCCCCCCCCCCCCCCCCCCCCCCCCCCCCCCCCCCCCCCCCCCCCCCCCCCCCCCCCCCCCCCCCCCCCCCCCCCCCCCCCCCCCCCCCCCCCCCCCCCCCCCCCCCCCCCCCCCCCCCCCACTCACCCCCCCCCCCCCCCCCCACAACACCACCATTCCAGCTTCGTCGGCAGCGTCAGATGTGTATAAGAGACAGGGTCCACTCAGCTCCACGCTCTTCAGGAATTCGTTGCCACTGTTCTTCTTGTATTCCACGTCCCGGTAGTTGAGCGCGATGTCCCCCCAGTGGAAGCCATAGGCCACACCGACCATGAGCTGGTAGG
>NZ_JAELTQ010000377.1 GCF_016428905.1 Dyella sp. ASV24
CTACGACGTAACGCGACCCAAAGATGTAGGGTTTTGCGTGTGGCGTCGTGTCAGTGTTTGTCGATTGCGCGGTGATGTGCGCTTACACCGTCGATGCAGCGCGCCAAATATCTGCACAGGGCGGCGGCTGTCTCTTATACACATCTGACGCTGCCGACGAAGCTGGAATGGTGGGGGGGGCGGGGGGGGGGGGGGGGGGAGAAAGGGGGGGGGGGGGGGGGGGGGGGGGGGGGGGGGGGGGGGGGGGGGGGGGGGGGGGGGGGGGGGGGGGGGGGGGGGGGGGGGGGGGGGGGGGGGGGGGGGGGGGGGGGGGGGGGGGGGGGGGGG
>NZ_JAELTQ010000042.1 GCF_016428905.1 Dyella sp. ASV24
CCCCCCCCCCCCCCCCCCCCCCCCCCCCCCCCCCCCCCCCCCCCCCCCCCCCCCTTTTAGATGTGTATAAGAGACAGTGCCACCCTTGTGCAATAGATCAGAGCATCCCTAACCACTGTGCAAGGACATGCGGCTCGCCCGCGCATGATTCAAGCCGCGTCAACGTCAGGTGTACGTCGTTTCTTCAGTCATCGTTGGGAACATCCATAGCTTGCCTTCACATTCGCCTTGATAGGCTGCTGCACGTGCCATCCCTCGTGCCCCAAGCTGCCATGTCCGCCCAACTGCCCCTCCCGGCCCCGCCCCTGCCAGGCGTGGATGATCGCTGGGCATTGTTTCTCGATGTCGACGGTACGCTGCTCGACTTTGTCGATCATCCCGACCAGGTCTGCGTGCATTCGCGCCTGCGCGAACTGATCGAAGACCTCTACGGCGCGCTCGATGGCGCGCTGGCCTTGGTAAGCGGGCGCAGCCTGGACGATCTGGATGATCTGTTTGGCCATCCGCCCTGGGCCATGGCCGGCTTGCATGGCCTGGAACTGCGTGGTGCCGACGGCCGTTATCGCGGCGTGCACATTGGCGCCAGCCGACGCTCGCTGGTACGGGACATCGCTGGCACCGTGGCCGCCGCGCTGCCCGGCGTCATGATGGAAGACAAGGGCATGGCGGTCGCCCTGCATTGCCGTACCTCGCCGCAACTGTTCGAACGTTTGCGCGAGCAGGTGCAAGGTGTGCTGCCGTCGTTGGCCGGTTATGAAATGCAGCCGGGCAACATGGTGATCGAACTGAAGCCGGAAGGCATGGACAAGGGTTCGGCCGTTGCCGCCCTGATGTCCGCGTGGCCGTTCCGCGAACGCCAGCCCGTGTATGTGGGTGACGACCTGACGGATGAACACGGTTTCGCCATGGCCAATCTCGAGAGCGGGCTGAGCATTCGTGTGGGTTCCCGCGAACCCAGCCTTGCCCGCTATTCCCTGCCGGACCCCGCCGCTGCGCGGGCCTGGCTGTTCCGCGTGTTGCACGCGCTCAAGCATGGAGCCCTCTCACATGCCCACTCCTCAGGAGGAAAGCACTGACACCCTGTCCAGCCTGGAACTGGGTGTCATCGGCAACGGCAGCGTTGCCGCGCTAATCGACGGACGCGGTCGCATCGTGTGGTGTTGCCTGCCGCGCTTCGACGGCGACGCGAGCTTCTGCGCGCTATTGTCGCCACAACGTGAAGGTGGCGACTGGACGATCGAGCTGGAAGATTTCGACCGCTCGGAGCAACACTACATGCCCAACACCGCCGTACTGGTGACACGCCTGTACGACAAGCATGGTGCGGGTGTGGAGATCGTGGACTACATGCCCCGTTTCCGATCGCGCGGGCGTTTCTACCATCCCGTGCTGCTGGCGCGCCGTGTAAGGCCTATCGGCGGCTCACCACGTATCCGCGTATTGCTGCGACCGCTCTGCAAGTACGGCAGCGACGAGCCGCAAACCACCTCCGGTAGCAACCACATCCGCTTCCTGCTCGATGGCGTCGTGCAGCGTCTGACCAGCGACGTAGCGTCCATCATGATCGAACGCGGGCTACCGTTTTTCCTGGAAAAGCCAGCGCATTTCGTGTTTGGCCCCGACGAAACGCTGACGCACAGCCCGGCGGATTTCATCCACCACACACTGGAACGCACGCTGGCTTACTGGCGCGAGTGGGTGCGCAATCTCTCGGTACCTTACGAGTGGCAGGAGCCGATCATCCGTGCCGCCATCACGCTGAAGCTGTGCCAGTACGAAGCAACTGGGGCGATTGTCGCTGCGCTCACCACCTCCATCCCCGAGTCGGCCAACTCCGGGCGCAACTGGGACTACCGCTACTGCTGGCTCCGTGACGCCGCCTTCACCGTGCGCGCGCTCAACCGGCTGGGGGCGACCCGCAGCATGGAGGAGTACATCCGCTATGTCTTCAATCTGGTCGCCTCCGACGGCGACAACGAGATCGGCCCTGTCTTTGGCATCACCTTCGAACACGAACTGCCGGAGACGCAGGTCGACAGCCTGACCGGTTATCGCGGCATGGGCCCGGTTCGGGTGGGCAACGATGCCTGGCGCCAGCGCCAGAACGACGTCTACGGCTCCGTGGTAGTCGCATCCGCCCAGGTGTTCTTCGACCGTCGGCTGGAGCACCCCGGCGACGAGCTCACCTTCCACCGACTGGAGCGCATGGGCGAACTGGCACTGCGTGTGGCTGAAACGCCGGATGCAGGACTATGGGAATACCGCGGCCGCGCAGCCGTGCACACCTACTCCGCCGCTATGTGCTGGGCCGCGTGCGATCGTCTGGCGCACATCGCCACCGAGCTGGGCCTGGACGAGCGCGCCCGTCACTGGCACGACGAGGCCGTCGCGCTGCATGCCCGGATCGAGGCGCACGCGTGGAACGCCAGGCTCGGCACCTTTGTCGACGCCTACGACGGCGAGCACCTGGACGCGAGCCTGCTGCTGCTCGCTGACATCGGTTTTGTGGACGCGATGGACCCGCGCTTCATCGCCACCGTGGATGCCATCGGCGAAGCCCTGGGGCGCGGCGACTACCTGTTCCGCTATATCGCCCCGGATGACTTCGGTGCGCCGGAGACCAGCTTCAACATCTGCACCTTCTGGTACATCGAGGCGCTCGCCGCCACGGGTCGCAAGGAGCGCGCCCGCGCCATGTTCGAGCACATGCTTTCGCAACGGAACTCGCTAGGCCTGCTGTCGGAAGACATCGCGCCTGCCAACGGTGAACACTGGGGCAATTTTCCACAGACCTATTCGATGGTGGGCCTGATCCAGGCCGCCATGCGCCTGTCGCGGCGCTGGGAGGACGCATTGTGAGGATGTCGGGAAGAGGCAATAACAGCCAGGGACGGCTGATCGTGGTTTCCAATCGTGTGGCACTTCCCGATCAGACCGCCACCGGCGGCCTCGCCTCGGCCATGCGGGCAGCGCTGCAGGAACGGGGAGGCCTGTGGTTCGGCTGGAGCGGCAAGATCGCCCGCCAGACCGCCGAAGAAGTACACAAGCAAAAAGATGGCCCGGTGGAGTACGCCACCATCGACCTTTCCCGCGCCGACCACGACGACTTCTACGACGGCTTCGCCAACCGCACGCTGTGGCCGTTGCTGCATTACCGGCCCGATCTGGTGGACTACGACCGCAAGCATCTGGCCGGCTATCTGCGCGTCAACAATCTGTTCGCCGAGCGGCTGATGCCCCTGATCCGACCGAGCGATCTGGTCTGGATCAATGACTACCACCTGATCCCCCTCGCTGCGATGCTGCGCGAACGTGGTGTGCGCAACCGCATTGGTTTCTTCCTGCATACACCGCTTCCAGCCGCCGGCCTGCTGATCGCATTACCGCGACATGGGGAGTTGCTGGAAACGCTGGCGAGCTACGACCTGGTCGGCCTGCACACATCGCGCGACCGCCGTGCGCTGGAGGAGTACTTTCTGCACGAAGTGGGCGCCAGCATGCGCCGCGACGGACGCATCCGCACCCCAGAGGGACGACTCTTCCGCGCCGAAACATTCGCCATCGGCATCGACACCGCCGAGGTCGCCGAAGCCGCCAGCCATGCCGACGAGCACGAAGAGATCCACGACCTGAAGCAGAGCCTGGAAGGTCGCGCACTGATCATCGGCGTTGATCGCCTGGACTATTCCAAGGGCCTGCCCGAGCGCTTCCACGCCTACGCACGGCTGCTGGAACGCTCGCCGCAACTGCATCGCAAAGTGAGCTTTCTGCAGATCGCGCCGCCCTCCCGCGGCGGCGTGCCGGAATACCGCCAGATCCGCCGCGAACTCGAGCGCATGGCCGGCCACATCAATGGCATGTATGCCGCGCCGGACTGGGTGCCTATCCGCTACGTCAACAATTCCTTTCCGCACAGCCTGCTCAGCGGTTACTACCGCAGCGCCCGCGTGGGGCTGGTGACGCCATTGCGTGACGGCATGAACCTGGTGGCGAAGGAATATGTCGCCAGCCAGGACCCGGAAGATCCGGGCGTGCTGGTGCTGTCGCGCTTCGCCGGCGCTGCCGAAGAACTGCGCGACGCCCTGCTGGTGAACCCCGCTGATACAGAGGAACTGGCCGAGGCGCTGGGCGTTGCGCTTGAAATGCCACTGCAGGAACGCCGACGCCGCTGGCGCCGCATGATGGACGTGCTTGAGAAGCAGGACGTCACCGCGTGGCGTAATGCGTTCCTGCGACGCCTCGCGGAATAAGGCCGTCTATCGCCAGATCAGGCTCGCAAATCGCCCGCTCTGCGCACCATCGCGGCGATAGGAATAAAACCGATCGTCGGTACGCGTATCGAAACCACCGCCATACACGTTGCTGACGCCAGCGGCCTGCAGTCGACGCCGCGCCAACCAGGCGAGATCGCACAGCCAATGCCCTGGACGCGTGGACTCGAAACCCTCACTGGCACCGGCATCGAGGGTCATGAAGGCGTCGCGCACCTCCCCGCCCACCTCGTAGCTCGCCTTGCCGATGCACGGCCCCAGCCACGCCAAGACCTGTTCGGGTGGCACCTTCAGCGCATTCACCGTCGCCTCCAGCACGCCGGCCTGCAGCCCCCGCCAGCCCGCATGGGCGGCGGCGACGCTCTGACCATCTGCCGTGCAGAACAACACCGGCAAGCAATCCGCCGTCAGGATGGCCAAAGGCTGGCCGGCCTGATCCGTGACCGAGGCATCGGCGCGTGGTTCCTCCGTGTCGTTCAGCCGCTCCACGTCCGCGACGTCGATGCCATGGACCTGCTGCAACCAATGGGGATCACGCCCCAGGCCCAAGGCCGATCGCACGGCCGCCCGGTTGGTGGCGACCGCGTCGGGAACATCGCCACAGCGAGCCCCCAGATTGAAGCGCGCCCAGGCCCCCGTCGAAACACCAGGGCCCTGGCGGGTGCTCACCGCCGCCCGCACACCGGCAGGCGCCGGCCAATCCGGGATGATCCAGGCCCCGCCTTGGCTCACGACCAGTCGTCCGGATCGGCCTGGGCGGTATCGGCGCGCAGGGCGTCGATCAGGGCCTGCAGGTCCGCTGGGCGCTCGACGCTGAAGGACATCGGCTCATGCGTCACCGGATGCTCGAATGCCAGCCGTTCCGCATGCAGCGCCTGTCGACGGAAGCCACGCAAAGCTGCCACCAGCTCAGGGGTAGCCCCCTTGGGCAGCCTCAGCCCGCCGCCGTACAGCGGATCACCCACCAGGGGATGATTGATATGGGCCATGTGGACGCGAATCTGGTGGGTGCGGCCGGTTTCCAGGCTGCACCGGATCAGGCTGTGCGCACGGAAGCGCTCGCGCAGACGGTAGTGAGTGACCGCCCGCTTGCCATCCTCCTCGTCGCGCACGGCTTGGCGCAGGCGATCGCCCATATGGCGGCCGATCGGGGCATCCACCGTGCCACCGGCCACCAAGGTGCCCAGCACTACGGCCTCGTACTGCCGCTCCACGTCGTGGCGGGACAGCATGTCCACCAGCGCCGTGTGGGCCGGCAGGGTCTTGGCCACCACCATCAGGCCCGAGGTGTCCTTGTCCAGACGATGAACGATGCCGCCACGGGGCAGCTGGGCCAGCACCGGATCGTGATGCAGCAGAGCGTTCAGCACCGTGCCAGCGCTATTTCCTGCGCCCGGATGCACCACCAGCCCGGCCGGCTTGTTCAGCACCAGCAGGTAGGGATCCTCGTGGACAATGTCCAGGGCAATAACCTCCGGCTCCAGCTCCACTTCGTTCTCAAGTTCCGCTTCCAACAGGACTTTTTCCCCGCCACGCAGCAACTGGCGGGGCGGCGCGAGGGCGCCGTCCAGGGTCACTGCACCGGCCTTGATCCACGCGGTGAGGCGGGAACGGGAATAGTCGGGGAACATCTCGGCCAAGGCTTGGTCGAACCTCCGACCCGCGGCCGACAGGGGTACCGCGGCTTCGTGACGGATCGTCGTCATGGCCGGCTCCCCGGGCACCCGGTGGTTTCGGCTATCATCCCTTTTCGCTCAAACATCTGAACCCTTCTCATGCGCGTAACTAAGCTGCCGGCTTTCAAAGTCTTTGTCGTGCTCGCCATCGCTCTTTCGATGAACGCTTGCTCGATGTTCCACCACAAGAGGGAGACCAACGATACGCTGCCGGTAGATAAGCTGTATGCGAAGGCGCACGACTCGATGGAGCACGCCGACTACTCGGCAGCCACGAAAGCGTACCAGCGACTGATCGCTCGTTTCCCGTCCGGTAACTACAACGAGCAGGCCCAGCTCGATTTGGCCTATTCGCAGTACAAGGACAACCAGCCGGACGACGCCTATTCCACGATCAACCGCTTCATCAAGACGTATCCGACCCAAAAGCATGTGGATTATGCCTATTACCTGCGCGGTCTGATCAATTTTGATCGCACCGGCGGCGCGATGGAGCGTTTGCTGCAGCGTGGCGACCAGGCTCAGTCGCGTCGTGACCAGGGCTACAACCTGAAGTCGTTCGACGATTTCTCGGAGCTGTCGCGCCGTTTCCCGGACAGCGCATACACCGCCGATGCGCGCCAGCGCATGATCTACCTGCGCAACGTGCTGGCCCAGTTCGAGATCAACGTGGCGGAGTACTACCTGCGCAACAAGGCCTACGTGGCCTCCGCCGACCGTGCTCAGTACGTCATCGAGCATTACCAGCAGGCACCGCAGACCGGTGACGCGCTGGCCATCCTGACCCGTAGCTACATCGGCATGGACCAGAAGAACCTCGCCGATCAGACGCGTCAGGTGCTGGCCCTGAACTACCCGGATCACCCGTATCTGAAGGATCCGAAGTGGCCGCACGCGCCGTCCCTGCTGCGCAAGGCGATTCCGTTCTCGGGTCACCACTGATCCAACGCCCGGTTTTTTGGGCGGCATGAAAAAAGCCGGTGCTCACGCACCGGCTTTTTTGTTTCGCCACGACAGAGGGGCTGGTGGTTACTTCCAACCCGACGTGATCGGATACCGCCGCTCACGCCCGAACGCACGCGTGGTCACGCGCGGCCCTGGTGCGGACTGGCGGCGCTTGAACTCGTTGAGCAGCACCAGTCGCACCACGCGGCGCACGGTATCGGCATGAAAACCCTGCGCGGCGATCTCCGCCTGCGATTCCTCGCCCTCGATAAAGCGCGCCAGGATGGCGTCGAGTTCGTCGTAAGGCGGCAGCGAATCCTGATCGGTCTGGTTGTCGCGCAGTTCCGCCGACGGCGGTCGATCGATCACTGCGGAAGGAATCGCCTCTGGCTCGCCCATACGCGCGGCATGTTCGTTGCGCCAGCGCGACAAACGGTAGACGACGGTCTTGTAGACATCCTTCAGCGGCGCGTACGCACCGCACATGTCACCGTAGAGCGTGGCGTAACCCACCGCCATTTCGCTCTTGTTCCCCGTGGCCAACAGCAGGCGGCCATGCTTGTTGGACAAGGCCATCAGGGTCACGCCGCGCGTACGCGACTGCAGATTTTCCTCGGTGGTGTCCGCCGGCTTGCCCGCAAAGGCAGGAGCCAGCGCGCCGAGAAAGGCATCGACCATCGGCTCGATATTGATGATGTGGTAATCCGCGCCCAACTGCTCGGCCTGCGCGCGTGCGCCGTCCAACGAAAGTTGCGAGGTGTAGCGCGTAGGCATCATCACGGCGGTAACCCGGTCTGCGCCCAGCGCATCGACGGCCAACGCCAGCGTCAGCGCCGAATCGATACCGCCTGACAATCCCAGCAGCACGCCAGAAAAACCATTCTTGTCGATGTAATCGCGAATGCCGCGCACCAGCGCCGCGTACAACGTAGCCTCGCTGGATGCATCAGCCACGGTCGGCCAGCTTTCCGCACGCAACGTGCGCGTTTCGCTGTCAAACTCCGCCCAGAGCATGGCGTCGACGAATTTTGGCGCGCGCGCGGCAACGGTGCCGTCACCGTTGACCAGCATGGAGCCGCCGTCGTACACCACTTCGTCCTGCCCACCGACCATGTTGACGTAGGCGATGGCACAGCCGGTTTCCAGGGCGCGGGCGGTTAGCACCTCCTCGCGTGAGGACTGCTTGGCGTCATCCCACGGCGAGGCGTTGATCACCACGATCAGTTCGGCGCCCGCAGCGGCTGCCTTGGCGGCGGGCTCGGGCTCCCAGATGTCTTCGCAGATGAGCATGCCCACGCGAACGCCGTCGATCATCGCCACGGCACTGTCACTGCCCGGGCGGAAATAGCGCTTGTCGTCGAACACGCCGTAGTTGGGCAGCGCCTGCTTGTGGGTGGTGAGTTCGATGGAGCCACCACGCAGCAGGCTCGCTGCGTTGTACACCTCGCCCTCGCTATGCGGATGCCCGACCAGCGCAGCCACGCCGTTGGTGGCGCCCGCGAGCGCATTGAGTTCGCACTGGCATGCGACAAGAAAACTCGGCCGCAGCAAAAGATCTTCCGGCGGGTAGCCGCTCAGGGTCAGTTCGGGGAACGCCACCAACGCCGCGCCACTATCGCGTGCCTGCGCCAGCAGGTCGCCCACCTTGGCCGCATTGGCCGCAACCGCGCCTACCGGGAAGTCGAACTGCGCGAGCGCGAAGCGTAGGGAGGACATGCCATCGAGATCCATTACCTGGGGCCTGAAATTGTACCCGAGCACCGTCCCGGGGCACCTGCCGACAGCTCCTGGCAAACCTTCACTTTGTTGCTTTGGGCCGGTGCTACGATTCTCGGACGCAAACTGACAGGGGACAGCGTTGCGTCGTTCTGGATCCACATGGACAGGCTTTGCCGTGCGCCTGCGCGCGCGCGTCTGGCCGTGGGTCGCGATGCTCCTGCTGGCGTGCACGTTTCCCGCGGTTGCGCACGCTGCCCAGCCCTGGTCCTTGTTCGGCCAGCCTCCGCTGGAACCGCCCGTCACGGCCTATCGCGCGTTTTCCGGCGACCTGCCCCCGCATGACTATGGCGAACTGCCCGCGTGGCTCGCCGCACGCCAACCATTGGACTCGGTCAGCATGCTCGGGGGCGATTATTGGTTGGTCGCACCGCTGCAAACATCGGATGACGCGCCCGACTGGGTCGTGACCTTTGGCAACACCTACTACCAGCGCGCCAGCTTGCTGATCCTTGGCGACGATGGCTCGCGCCAGCGGCAGGAAGCCGGACGCGGCATCGATACCAATTTCATGCTGCGCGGCACGGTGCCGGCAGCGCTCCGCGCGGGGCATCGCTATGCCGTGGTCATCCGCGTTTCCACACCCTTTTTCACCGCGCTCCCGCGCATCGACCTGCAAACGCGCGATGCCCATCGCCGCCGCCTTACCAACGAATCCGCGTTGATGCTGATCGCGCTAGGTGTACTCGGCGGGCTAGGCCTGTTCATCCTGTTCGTCGGCCTGTGGACGCGCGTACTGAGCTACACGCTGTACGGCTGCCAGTCGCTGATCCTGATGGCCGGTTGGGCCTCGTTCTTCGGCCTGCCCGATGACTGGCTGGGCATCGGTAGCGGCACGCTGAATTTCACCGTGTGGTTTATCCTGGTGCCGCTGGTGCATGCGCCCTTCACCATCCGCTTTCTTGAGCTCAAGCGCCATGCGCCGCTTGCCGCGCGCATCGGCTATGGCATTGCCATCGCCTGCGCACCGGCCGTCCCGATGGCCTTTCTGATGCCGTCACTGGCGTTCCTGATCGCCACCATCGCAGTGACTTCCGTGGTGCTGTTCTCCACTTGCGTAAGCATCTGGGCATTGCTCAGCGGTGTCCGTCAGGCGCGCTTTTTCGTGCTCGCCTATGTCTGCGTACTCATTCCGGGCGCGATTATTCTGCCGGTCAATTTCGGCCTGATGCCCAGCCCGGTAGACAACGCCGACCTGCTCACCCTGATGGGGAACAGCGCCGAGGCCATGCTGCTGGCCTTTGCGCTCGCCGATCACATGAAGCTGGTGCAGGCGGCACGCGAACGATTCCGCCAGGGCATGCTCGACGCCATTGCGCGCGCATCCACCGACACGTTGACCGGTCTCGGCAACCGCCTTGCCTTCAACATGAAGATCGAAGAAATCACCCGCCACCAGCACGCGCCGGCTCCCATCATGGAAGGCGCGTGGCAGATCGCCATCATTGACCTCGATGGCCTCAAGCAGATCAACGACAACGAAGGCCACGAACGCGGCGATGCGTTGCTGCAAGCGGCAGGCCGCGGCCTGAGCAGGCTGCCCTGCCAAGGCCATGCGTATCGCCTCGGCGGCGACGAATTCGCGGTGATCGCCTTCGGTGACGAACTGAGCCTGCACCGACTCACGCGGGCCCTGGCGAAACTCGACCAGCAACTACATGCCTACGGTTTCCAGGGGGCAGGCCTGAGCTTCGGTGTATGCGGCGCACCCATCGGGCAGACGCCGGACAGCAGCGATTTCGCCGAACTCGTGCGCGAAGCGGATCGCATCATGTACGAGCACAAATCACGTCGCCGCAGGCCACCCGCCAGCGACCGCGAAACGCAGGTGGAAACAGAGACCTGACGACGCGAAGGTAGTCAGGTCTTCCGCCTCGTTTTACCAGCCGTGTTCGCCTGGAATCGACACGGGCCAACCGCTGATGGCACGACTGGCCTGCATGCCGCCCATGACAGCCGCTTCCACGCAGCCCGCATCCAGCCCTGTCTTCAGCCAATCGCCGGCGAGGAACAGATTGGCGAAGCCGCTTTCATCCGCGTGCAAGCGAAACGCCGTCGTTCCCACCAGTGACTGCACGTAGCGCTCCGACGGATCGACATTCGCGCGCCAGTACTGGCTATCGAAGCGTACGGCGCCCTCGCCTCCCTCGGCATCGACCAGCCACGTCCAATCGAAACCCTGCACGCCGACATTCGTCCACAGCACGCTGATGTCCTGGTTGAGCTGCTGGATCGCTGATGCCTTCACCAGGCCGGCGCAACGCGCGGGAAAATCGTGATCGCTGCTCGGCGGATAGTCGCTCACCGCGAAGGCGTTGCAGAAGTACGAGACATTGAGCGGCTCCTCGCCCGGCGGCCACGTTTCCCGGCATAGCAATTGATCCATCGATGCCCACGTATCGAACGGCTCGGTGAAGCCCGATAGCACAGGCTCTTCGCCATCCGCCACAGCGCAGGTCCAGCCCATGTCCCGCAGGCTACGATGAGTCCATACCTGATACGCCTGCGTGGCCACCGCCGCCACATGATCGCTGCACCGAAGCAACGAGGCGCTGCGCTCAAGCAGCGCGGGCGCCACCACAGGCAGGCTGGCGACCGAAAGGCCGAACACGATGTCATCGAAGTCCACGCCTCGAATCAAGGTCTTCAGCGGCAGCGGACGATGGAAAAGCGCCTCGTAGCGCTGCGGCCAATCCGACCAGTGGCATTCCAGGTTGACGTGATACTGCCTGAGCGCATCAGCCTGCTCGGGGTCCAACTGCTCGTAACGCGGTTCGGAAGGCCAACAGGGCAATCCCTTGACGTCCCTGAGTGGCTCATAGACCGTGTGGTCATTACGTAGAGCCACCTGCTCCTGCAACACCATCTCCTGCACCGCGGTGCCACTTTCATCCGGACGCAGCGCAAGCAACTTGTGAAAGTAGTGAAAACGCACGCCACGCCGTTCCAGCAACTCGTGCAGTGGTGCGAACACGACATCACCCATGCCTGCCTGCATCTTGTACATGATGGCGCCACGGTAGCCGAGGCCCACCTTCAGCATGCCGCGCAACATGGTGCCCGCCTCAATCTCCGGCTTTGACGGATCGCCATCGCGATAGGCAAAAACCAGATCATAGAAGCCACGCACGGGGGCGCTGTATACGCTGGGCGTTTGCGCGCCATGCAACGTCAGCCAGGCACAGAAATCGATGTGGTTGATGGCTTCGAAGCCTTTACCCAGAACGTCGTCGGCAATCATGCCAATGGCAGCAGCGAGCGCGAGATCCATACACAAATAAAGGCGTCGCACGTCATCAGGCCATAATCCAGCCGCCTGCAACCACGCACCGATGTCATGCAGCGCTATTTGCAACCGTTGTAACAACGACAGCACCGTCAGCGCTGGGCTGTCGAGGCCCGCAAGCGCGCCGGTGTGTGCGACATCACGAGCCCGCGCAAGGATCGTGGAGGCATCAGATAGCGCGTTCGCCGAGACACCAATCGCAATGGCCTGCGACTCGACGTTATCCACGACCAGCGGTTTGGCTGCGGTGGCGTTCCACACGCCAGCCCAATCGCTTAGCTGGTCCAGCAGGCTCCCCAGCGCGGAAGAGACATTCGCCTCACCGCGCGGCGTGCCGGGCTCGCCCGGCATCAGCGGCGTGAGGATGGACCATACACGCCATGCATCGTCGATGGCTTCCGTCAGGCATACCAACCGGTGCTTCTTGAAGGCTTCGTCCCACGTGCGCAACGGGCTGCCCACCGGCCGATCGAGCTTGGTGTAGGCCTCGCGCATCAATTGGAAAGCGTTGTCGTAGAAACCGAACCAGATGTGCAGCCCGTGTTCCTCGATGCGCTCGGCGATGTCCGCATTGCGGCCGCTTGCGCCTTTGCCACCGAGTCGCCAGCCCATCTGGTAGATATCGATCTGGTAATCGTTCTGCCAACCGTCACGGTTGGTCAGCCAGAACGCGGCGGTCATCGCGCCGACGCCACCACCGAGAATGGCGATACGACGTGGTTGCGTGGACATCAGCGCGCCTCCGTTCCCTGGATGTTATTCACTAGCTCCACACCGGGCTCGACATGGAAATCGAAATCGATCCGGTAACCAAACCAGGCCTTCTGTGCGCCCAGCGACCAGCCCAGCGTCTGCGCGAGCGGGAAGCTGGCGAAGTCATGCAGGTTGAGGCTGTAGTCGTGGCCCAGCAGCCATAGGCCATGGATCGAGTCCACCTGCGCATTGGCCGACACGATGGCCTGATAGACCGCCCGCTGACCCGCTGCATCGGGGAATTGCTTCAGGAAGATCTGCGGCATCGCCGGAAACTGCATGAACCATTGATTGAACGATTCACGCCACGAGGATTCGCCGCACCAGAAATCCGGTGCTTGATGAAGGCCTTCCAGCAGGTCGCATCGCCAGCCCTGCACATCACCGACAGGGCGTCCGCTACCAAGCAGCGCCTCGCCCGTCACTTCCAGCAGAGGATGCGCACTCAATTCGCTCTCAGGTGCATACGGCTGAAAGCCCCTGGCGGCCAGCGTGAACGCGAGTGGCGGCTCATTCGGCCCGGGCATGGTGTAGCTGCACAGGTACTTCGGATAACCGAATACCTCGCGCCCCACGATCAAGGCCATGCAGTCATCGACCCAGATATGCAGCGGATAGGCATAGAACGAGGGCAACGTCTGCCCCGGCGGAAAGCCCGCCACCAATACCCAGGCCACGATATCGACTTCACGCCCCCATCCCTTGGCGCGATCATCTGGCCACAGGCTGTAGGCGCGCGCGATATCCGTAAAGGTCATCAGTACATAAGGCGACACCACGAAGAACGGCATCTGTCCACCACTGCCTGCATTGAGCGTGGCGTCGACACTGGCTTGCAGGGCATGGGCATTGCCCGGCACCCAGAACCCGTACATACGGGCCTGTGTGAGCGCCAGCGGCGGATGCATCAACGGTGAACCTGGCGGATACAGGAACGGCGGATACGACGGTGCTGCCATGCGGATTCCCCCCGGAAACGTGAGCAAGACCATACGCTCGCATGATGACCGCTTCTTGTCGATCCGCCGCTCGGCTTAGCGTCGCCGTATAAAACGTTGCGAGCCGCTCTTATCCCAGAGGCTGACGGAGTAACACCACCGCCAGCGTCAGCATGAACACTGCTATCGCCACATCGAATACTCGCCACGCCAACGGACTACGGAACACTGGCAGCAGCAGGCGCGCGCCATAGCCCAACGATAAGAACCACGCCACGCTCGCCGTGGATGCACCCGCTGCAAAGATCCAGCGTGCATCGCCTTCGTAATGGGTGGATAGACTGCCAAGCAACACCACGGTATCCAGATACACGTGCGGGTTGAGCAAGGTGAAAGCGAGACAGGCGACAACCACGCGGCCACGACTGAGCATGCCGTCGCCTGCGGGCTGCAACCCGCTCTCGCCCTGCCATGCGCGACGCAGCGCCAGCAGGCCATACGTTGCCAGGAAGGCCGCGCCGGCATAGCGCAGCCATTGCATCAAGCCCGGTTGCTCTTTCACCGCCAGCCCCATACCGGCGACGCCCAGCAGGATCAGGCCGACGTCCGCAAGAATGCACACGGCAACCACCGATCCAATGTAATGCCGCTGCAAGCCTTGCCGCAGCACGAACGCATTCTGCGCGCCAATCGCGATGATCAGGCCCGCTCCGGCGACGAGGCCGGCCAGGTAAGGTGTGAAATCCATGGGATAACCTCGAAAAAGACGTCTACTCTGGCGTGGACGTCCCATTCAGTAAAACTAATTATCCTAAAGATGGTTTAGCTCTACTAATGTTCCGCGCGCCAGCGCGGAGGGAGACACCGATGAGCCTGCTCAATCCCCAGCTCGCCGCCTTCGCCGCCGTGCTCGACGAAGGCAGCTTCGACGGCGCGGCACAGCGCCTCTCGCTGACGCCCTCGGCGATCTCCCAGCGCATCAAGGCGCTCGAAGATCGCCTCGGCCAGATTCTCATCCTCCGCCGCTCGCCCTGCGAGGCCACCGAGGCTGGCGAACGCTTGCTGCGCAGCGTGCAACAGATGCGGCTGCTCGAGGCAGAAACCTTGAACGACTTTCACGTCGACCCGATCAACAGTGGCCCCACCACCGTCGCCATCGGCGTCAATGCCGATTCACTGGCCACCTGGTTTCTTGCTGCGCTGGCCCAACTCCACGATAACCACCAGTTGCTGTTCGACATACGCGTGGAAGACCAAGACCATTCCAGCAACTTTCTACGCGACGGCTCTGTGCTCGGCGCCATCACCGCCGAATCGAAAGCCGTGCAAGGCTGCGTCGTGAAGAAGCTCGGCGTGATGCGCTACCTGCCCGTTGCCTCACCCGCTTTCGTCGCGCGCTATTTCGCTGATGGCGTGAATGCCGCCTCTCTCGGCGAAGCACCCATGCTGGTCTTCAACCGCAAAGACGCCCTGCAATGGCGCTTCATGCACAGCATCACGCGCTCGAAGCTTGCCCCACCCACGCATTACGTGCCCTCCTCCACAGCCTTCGTGGAGGGCGCGGAGCTGGGGCTCGGCTGGGCGATGGCGCCCGAGTCGATGCTGGAGAGGAACATCGCTGCCGGCACGCTCAAGGCCATCGCCCCGAAGCGATGGCTCGACGTGCCGCTGTATTGGCAGCATTGGTCGATTCGCTCACACACGCTGGCCTTGGTCACCAAGGCACTGATGAACGCAGCGCATAGGGGGTTGCGCCCATAGTTCTACGCCATCGATGGCGGGCATGAGCCCCTTCAAACAAAGGCGTGCCCTATGATGCAAGCCGGATAGCCCCGCACACGTGCGGGCACCAAGGACACCGCCAGCAGCATGGCCAGGCGGACACGACATACTCCAGGAAGGAACATGAAATCACCCACCTCCATTCGTTCGACTCGAAAGCGCCACCTCACCCCGATGACTTGTTTCGGGCTTGGACTCCTCGCGCTCATGGGTTGCTCCCATGCCCGGGCCGACGACGCCACCCTATGCGGAGGCGATGCACGACTTAAGTCGCTGGAAGGGCGCTGGGCGCTCGCCTCGTTCAAGGATGCCCTGGTCAAACTTCGATCCTGGGATGCCGCCATGCGCAGCGTGTCCTCAAGCGCCAGCATCAGCGCGGTGACTATTGAAGGCACGCGTATCGGGTTCAATTACTCATGGCACGAAGGGAACGTCGACCCGAACTATTGCGTCCGCACGTCGGGAGGCAAGCTGTGGGCCAGAACCGACGCGTCCGCAACATGGGATGGACCCTACGTTCTGCTCGGACCTTCGGCAGGCGACGAAGCAAGTTTGTATCTCAAGGAGTATTTCGTGGGCTGCTTCACCAGCGAACAGCACGAACGCTGGTGTCTGGCTCCCTCGGGTATCTCCATCGACGGCAAGAAGATCCCTGCTGCCCTGCAGATGGATCTCTCGGAAGGCCCCTCCTACGGAACCAGCTTCCAGGTTGATGGGCAGACACCGCCTTTCCTGGTCTTCGTGCCGCGCACGAATGGTTGGGCGGTTTACAAGGACGACTGGGAAACGACCGAGGGTCACGTGCCGGTGGATCCGACAAAAGACAAGCCTTGGCGAACACTCACACGTTAGCAGGATGCTGCACAGCGACCTGTTGGACGAAAAAAGGGCCGCATCGCTGCGGCCCTTTTCATATCTCTAGTGAGAACCCGATCTACTACTTCATCAGACCGGCGAGGGTCTTGCTGAGATCGGTCGGGAACTTCACAGCCAATGACCTTATCGGTCGACACCAAAGTCGAACAGCTGCCCCATGTAGACGCCGTACTCACCGGGCTTCAGATCTTTGGTCGGCGTCAGTTTCCACTGGTTGCCGCCGTTACCGACCGCCACCGCGTCGTAGCTGATCTGGTTGTCCTTGTCCGGCGCGCCCACGTTCTTCATGCCGCCGAAGAAGCGGGAGTTACCCAGCTTCAGGGAGCGATCCTGATCGCCGCTGTCGATCTCGAGCGACACGATGTAGAAGTGGCCCTTCGGCTGATCACTCGAATTGACGATGAACGACGGCCGCGTGTCGTGCGTGCGCACCGTGGACGCAACGCCCGGGAAGTTGGAATGCTCCAGCACGGTGACAAACGCATTCGTCGTGCTGATGGTGCCGGAGATGCCACGCAGGTGCACCGTGTTTCCATCCGCCGTGACCATCTGGACATCGTTGGGATTTCCCCCCATGGGGCCCATAGCGCCCATGGGTGCAGCACCCGAACCCGCAGCGCCACCCTGGGAGCGTTTCAGCATCTCAGAAATGACATCTTGCGAAACGCCTGCACTCTTCAAGCTCACGAGATCGTCGACCTCGAGCTTGAAGTTGACTGCAGATGCACCGTCGATCTTCGCCTTGATCACTTCCGAGCCGAAGCCCAGTTTCGCCAGCTTGACGACATCGGCGTTGGTCATCGCGGCGGGTGCGGCAGCGTCGGCGCCCGAGGCGAAAGCCGTGGAAGTGGTCAGTGACAGCAGCGGCGCGGCACTCAACGCGAGCACGAGCGCGGTAACGGCAATCCTTGCGGAACGTAACTTCATTCGATCCTTCTCCCTGATGGTGTAGGGGCGGCGGCCCCTTCCTTAAGACTCTTCTGCATCTTACGGCCTGTATTTGCCGAAAGGAAAGCCTGAGTAGTCCGGCGCGCGGCCTGGGTCGCAGCGGGATGACAGCACCGACGGATGGATGACGCCTGTAGCGTCGAAAAAAAAGGGCCGCATCGCTGCGGCCCTTTTTCATATCGGTTATGAAAACCCGACTTACTTCTTCATCAGACCGGCGAGGGTCTTGCCGAGGTCGGCCGGGGACTTCACCGTGGTGACGCCTGCCTTCTCCAGCGCAGCGAACTTGGCCGCTGCCGTGCCCTTGCCGCCCGAGATGATGGCGCCAGCGTGGCCCATGCGCTTGCCCGGAGGAGCCGAGGCGCCTGCAATAAACGACACCACCGGCTTCTTGACGTATTCGCCGATGAACTCGGCGGCGTCTTCTTCAGCGCTGCCGCCGATTTCGCCGACCATGATGATGCCTTCGGTCTGCGGATCGTCCTGGAACATCTTCAGGCAGTCGATGAAGCTCAGACCGTTGATCGGGTCGCCGCCGATGCCGATGACCGTGGACTGACCCAGGCCTTCGTTGGTGGTCTGGAACACCGATTCGTACGTCAGCGTGCCGGAGCGCGACACGATGCCGACCTTACCCGGCATGTGGATGTGACCCGGCATGATGCCGATCTTGCACTCGCCCGGGGTGATGATGCCGGGGCAGTTCGGCCCGATCAGCACGGTTTCCGGATGCTGTGCCAGCACGTTCTTCACGCGCAGCATGTCCAGCACCGGGATGCCCTCGGTGATCGCCACGATGACCTTGATGCCAGCGTCGATGGCTTCGAGGATCGAGTCGGCCGCAAACGGCGGCGGCACGAAGATGACGGACGCATCAGCGCCGGTTTCATCGACAGCCTCGGCGACCGAGTTGAAGACCGGCAGACCGATATGCTCGGTGCCGCCCTTGCCCGGGGTCACGCCGCCCACGACCTTGGTGCCGTAGTCCAGCGCCTGCTGCGCGTGGAAGGTGCCCTGCTGGCCGGTGAAGCCCTGCACGAGGACCTTGGTGTTCTTATTGACGAGAACGCTCATGGTTCAGTTGCTCCTCAGGCCTTGGCCGCAGCCACGGCTTTCTGCGCCGCATCGTTGAGATCGTCGGCCGGCGTGATCGCCAGGCCGGAGTTGGCGAGCAGTTCGCGGCCCAGCTCCACGTTGGTGCCCTGCAGGCGAACCACGACGGGGATCTTCAGACCCACTTCCTTCACGGCCGCGATGATGCCTTCGGCGATCAGGTCGCAACGCACGATGCCGCCGAAGATGTTGACCAGGATGGCCTTCACCTTGTCGGAGGAGAGGATGAGCTTGAACGCCTCGGTGACGCGTTCCTTGGTGGCGCCGCCGCCGACGTCAAGGAAGTTGGCCGGCTCACCGCCTGCCAGCTGGATCACGTCCATGGTGGCCATGGCCAGGCCTGCGCCGTTGACCATGCAGCCGATGGAGCCGTCCATCGTCACGTAGTTGAGGTTGTGCTGCACGGCAGCCGCTTCGGCCTGGTCTTCCTGGGTCAGGTCGCGCATGGCGGCCAGATCCGGGTGACGGAATTCGGCGTTGTCGTCGGAGTTGACCTTGCCGTCGAGGGCGGCGAGGTTGCCGTCTTCGAGGATGGCGAGCGGGTTCAGCTCAACCAGGGACAGGTCCTTCTCATTGAACAGCTTGTACAGGCCCAGCATGATCTTGGTCAGCTGGCCGACCTGCTTCGCATTGAGGTCCATGGCGAAGCCGAGCTGGCGGCACTGGTACGGCTGCAGGCCTTCCACGAAGTCCACCACGATGGTGTGGATGTCTTCCGGGGTGTCCTTGGCGACCTGCTCGATGTCCACGCCGCCGTGCTTGGAAGCGATGAACGAGATCGACTTGGAATCGCGATCCGTCAGGATCGACAGATACAGTTCCTTGGCGATGTTGGTGGCGTCCGTCACCAGCACCAGGTTCACCGGCAGCGCGCGGCCGGCAGACTGGTAGGTTTCCATGTTGGTGCCCAGCATGCCCTTGGCAGCTGCGCGGACGTCGTCGAGGCTCTTGCAGAACTTGACGCCGCCGGCCTTGCCGCGGCCACCTGCGTGAATCTGTGCCTTGACCATCCACTGCGTACCACCAAGGTGCTTGGCGGCGTCGACAGCGGCATCGGGAGAGTTGGCGACCTTGCCCGGCGGCACGGCAATGCCGTACTTCGCGAACAATTCTTTGGCCTGGTACTCGTGGAAATTCATGGATACCTCGAGAGTACGGGGAACGTGGCGGCCGTAATGGGTTGTGGGAGGCCCATACGGTCAGGGGAACGACGGCGGAGTAAAGGCTGCGCTGCCGGATGCAGTGCGCCGCCGTCAGGCCTGTCGACATGACGAAAACCGCGCAATACGGCCCGGTATTTTCGCAGCAGCGGCCCCCGATGGAAAGGGGCGGGCCGCCAGAGGGGAATTCCGACGCCGGTTGACAGCCGGCTGCCACAGACTGTGAAAGGCCCGTCTATACTGGTTCGGACTGCCCTCAGACCGACAAGAGCCCGCCAGGTGTCCAGCACCGTGCAGCCTGCCTATCCCGCCGCCCGCCCAGCCCCTGAGGCGGCGCGCCACGAGCTTTTGTTCCTCAATTGCTTCCGCCTGGCCCAGGCCCTGGTTTATACCGGCCTGGCCCTGAGCCCGAGCACCTTGGGGTGGCCCAAGCTGCCCGACGTCGGCCTGGCCCGCGGCGTGGCGGTGCTGTTCCTGCTGTTCGCGCTCGGCACCCTCTCGCTGACCCGGCGCTCCACCCCCTGGATCCGCTGGACGGTGTCGGCCTCCCTGGTGGTGGACATCATCGCGGCGGTGTTGGCCATCATCACCATGCACGACGCCCGCATCGGCATTGCCATGATGTTGGCGGTGAATCTGGCGGCCGGCGCGCTGATCCTGCCGCTGCGCCTGTCCTGCTTCTTCGCGGCGCTGGCTACGCTGGGCGTGATCGGTCATTCGGTGCTCGAAGTGCAACACGGGCAGGCCGGCATGGACCGGGAACTGCTCGAGTCGAGCCTGTTCGGCCTCGCCTACTTCGCCATTACCGTGCTTTGTTACGTCCTGAGCCGGCAGATCCGCGCCAGCGAGGCGCTGGCCGAGCAGCGCGGCGTCGACCTGGCCAACCTGGCGCAGGTCAACGAGCTGATCATCCGCCGCATGAAGACGGGCGTGCTGCTGGTGGATGACGCCAACCGCATCCACCAGATGAACGAATCCGCGTGGATGCTGCTGGGCAACCCCGCCGCCGACCAGCGCGACCTGGGTCGCGTGGCATCGGAGCTGTCCCGCCGCCTGTACCACTGGATCACGTCGGGCAAGCTGGACGAATCGGCCACGCAACTCGCCGACGGCGTACCTGAAGTGGTGCCTCGCTTCAGCCGACTTGCGCCGAACGACGACTCGCACGTATTGATCTTTCTGGACGACACCTCCCTGGTGTCACGCCGCGCCGAGGAGCTGACGCTCAGCTCGCTGGGCCGGCTGTCCGCCTCCATCGCGCACGAGATCCGCAACCCGCTGGCCGCGATCCGCTATTCGGCGCAGCTGCTGGCCGAGTCGGAAGACCTGCCCCCGACCGACCAGCGCATGGTGGAGATCATCAACAACCACTGCGTGCGCCTGAACGAGATCATCGAGAACATCCTGCAGCTGTCTCGGCGCGAGCGCTCGCGCCCGGAAACGTTGGACCTGGGCACCTGGGCCAACCAATTCGTAGACGAGTACCGCCAGGGCAACGATCTGGGCGAAGACTCTCTGCGTGTCATCCAGGCCAGTACGCCCGTAGCGGCCGTGGCCGATCCACAGCAGTTGCAGCAAGTCGTGTGGAACCTCGTACAGAACGCCCTGCGCTACGGCCGCATGCCGGGCGAACCTGCTCGCGTGATGGTGGTGGCGCGCCACGGTGAACATGGCGTGCCGATCCTGGAAGTGATCGATCGCGGCCCGGGTATCGCACCCAAGGTCGCCGCGCAGATTTTCGAGCCGTTCTACACCACGCACGAGTACGGCACGGGCCTGGGCCTCTACCTGGCACGCCAGATGAGCGAGGCGAATCAAGCGTCGCTGGAATACGTGCGTGTCGCCGGTGGTGGCAGTTGCTTCCGTCTGGTGCTGACGCCGGCGAGGATGGGCAAGGCAACCGGCGATACGGCAGCAACCGGCTAAACCAACGTCCTGCAGCTCAGGTTTCGCGAACGATTAACTCGACCGGCAAGGTTTCCGATTGCTCAGGCTCGTCGTTGATCATCGCCAGCACTTTGCGCGCCAGCAGTGTGCCGCCCTCTTGCCAGTCCTGCCGCACTGAACTCAGCGGTGGCAGGAAGCTCGCGGCGAGCGGCATGTCGTCGTAGCCCACCACGGATACGTCGCCAGGCACGCTGCGCCCCAACTGATTGAGTGCACGGATGGCGCCCATCGCCAACAAATCGCTGCACGCGAACACAGCGTCGAACGGCACGCCGCGATCCATCAGCGAATGCATGGCGTCCATACCGGAGGCCAGGGTGAATTCGTCACGTCGAATCAGCAGCGGCTTGATGCCATGGGCGGCCAGCGCATCCACGAAACCGGTGAGCCGCTCGAAGATCTCCGGATGGTTGGGGTTGCCGACAAATACGGGGTGACGGCGTCCGAGACGGACGAAGTGTTCCGCCACCGCGTCGCCGCCCTGGCGGTTGTCGCTGCCCACCACGACATGCTCGTCACCCGGCGCACCCCACACCACCATCGGCAGGCCCAGCTTGTCGAATCGACGCACAGCGTCCTGGCGCGAACCCTGGCCCAGCAGGATCAGCCCGTCTGCCGCCTGCACGGCTGCCGCGGTAGCACCCTGACGGGTGGTCAGCAGCACGCTGTACCCATGCGCCGTCAGCTCCTGGGAAATGCCGCCCAGCAGGACCAGCGGATAAGGATCGAACATGGTGCGATCGTGCGAGGGCTTCATCTCCACGATCACCGCCACCGTATGGCTGCGGCGCAGGCGCAGGTTGCGCGCGCTGACGTTGAGCTTGTAGCCCAGCTCATGAGCGAGTTGCTGCAGGCGCTCGCGCGTCTCGCGATTGACCAGCGGGCTGTCGCTCAGCGCCCGCGAAACGGTGATCTTGGATACCCCGGCCACCTTCGCCAGATCCGCCATCGTGAGACTGACGGAAGGCGTGGCGCCCTGGCGGTTCTTTTGGTGACGACTCAAGACCTGGCCCCGATGTCTTGTGAACGGTCGCGCGGGCTTCGCACGCCGGCCAATCCTGGCAAACCGGGACAGTGTCGCGGTTTGCCTCTTCAACGTCCAACGCCGCACGGAATCACGAACGACAGCCCTTTGGCCCGGAACCGCAAGCTTGTGCTGCGAGCGTCGGGAGCCGGATGGGACAACGTCCGTGCATGATATCGATATCATACGCAACTATGTTGTGCCGCAGCAATTGATATCGATGTCTTGATATCGATATCAATTGCTGCGAAGCTCCGCCGCACATAAGAACCTACGGTTGGCCTACACGATTTAGCGGCCTACCGGAAACATCAAAAAAGGTGGGGAGAGGACACGTTGGATCATCGAGAAACGGCGCAGCTCTTGCCGCCCCACGGTCATGCCCTGCGCGACGCCTGGGTCGTGACCAGCCACAACGCCGACCCGACCGCCTTCGCCCAGGATGAAAGCCTGTTCGCCCTGTCCAACGGCGCCCTGGGCGTACGCGGCGGCCTGGAAGAAGGCGACAGCGCCAGCCAGGGCTGTTTCCTCGCCGGCGCCTGGGAACGCACCCCCATCGAATACCACGAGCGCTTTCCGGGCTTCGCCGCACACACCGATACGCGCATCCCGGTCGCCGATGGCACACGCATCCACCTGCGACTCGGCGATACCCCGGTACGCCTGAGCGAAGGGGAATGGCTGCATTTCGAACGTGCGCTGGACCTGCGCAACGGCTGCTATCGCCGCCAGCTGCGCTGGCGTTCACCGGAAGGCGCCACCTTGCTGATCGAGGCCGAGCGCATCGTCAGTCTGGATCGCCCCGCCCTGCTGGCCATCCGTTACCGCGTGCACTCGGTGGACTACACCGGCCCGGTGACGCTGGAGTCCTCCATCAGCACCGCACGCAATGCCACCGAGCAGGGCGATGACCCGCGCATCGGCACGCGAATCGACGGCGGCCTGGCAAGCATCGATGCGATGGCCGGCGACACACAGGCCCACGTGCTACAGCGCACCACCCATAGCGACATCCGTGTGGCCTGCATGCAGCAGCACGCGATTGTCGACGACAGCCTGCGCTTCCGCCTCGCCAACCTCGCACAACACGGCGTGATGCAGGTCTTCGAAGGTGAGTTGTCGCCGGGACACTCGGTCACGTTGGACAAATACGTCGCCTATGCCTGGACGCAGCCCGGTGGTCGCGACACCGACGATGCGCTGATCGCCCATGCCGCGAGCGAACTGAGCCAGGCGCACGCGCTCGGTCATGACGAACTGCTCGCCCGCCAAAGCGGTGAACTGGCGCAGCTGTGGCAAAACGCCGACCTGGCGATCGAGGGCGATGCAGCCACCGAACAGGCACTGCGCTTCAACCTGTTCCACGTCTTCCAGTCCAGCAGCCGCGATGGGCAAGGCAGCACGGCTGCCAAGGGCCTGACCGGCGAAGGCTATGAAGGTCACTATTTTTGGGACGCCGAAGTTTTCATGCTGCCGGCGATGGTCGCGCTCGCACCGCACGTAGCGCGCAGCATGCTCATGTACCGGCATGGCACGCTGGCCCGGGCCCGTGCGCATGCACGCGAGCTCAACCACGCACGCGGCGCGCTGTACGCATGGCGCACCATCAGCGGCGACGAATGCTCCGCTTATTTTCCCAGCGGCTCGGCGCAGTACCACATCAACGCCGCGGTGGCCTGGGCGATCCGCCACTACGTGGATGCGACCGGCGACGAAGCCTTCCTGCGTGATGCCGGTGCGGAGATGCTGTTCGAGACAGCCCGTGTGTGGCTGGATATCGGCCACTTCAATCCCCGTCGTAGCGGCGCGTTCTGCATCCACGGCGTCACCGGTCCGGACGAATACACCGCGCTGGTCGACAACAACCATTACACCAATCGCATGGCACAACGGCATCTGCGCGATGCCGCGACCGTGGCGCAATGGTTGTCCGAATCAGCTCCCGGCATCTATGCAGAAATCGCGCACCGCATCGGTCTGGAACCGTTCGAGATCATGCAGTGGCAGCGCGCTGCAGAACTGATGTATCTCGCGGAAGATGCCGAACTGGGCGTCTTCCCGCAGGACGACACCTTCCTCGACAAGCCGCGCATGCCCGCAAGAAACAACGGCGAAGGCAAGCGCCCGCTGCTGCTGGAACTGCATCCACTCACCATCTATCGCCACCAGGTGTGCAAGCAGGCCGATACCCTGCTGGCGCTGATGCTGGCGGGCGATGATGTGTCGCTTGCCGCCAAGCGCCGCAATTTCGACTACTACGAAAGCGTCACTGTCCACGACTCCACGTTGTCGGCATCCACCTTTGGCGTGATGGCTGCCGAAGTGGGGGAAGCAGAAAAAGCATGGCGCTATTTCCAGGACACGTTGCGCGTAGACCTGGACGACCTGCACGGCAACGCCGCACATGGCCTGCACATGGCGGCGATGGCAGGCAGCTGGCTGTCGCTTGCCTGGGGCTACGGCGGCATGCGCGTGATCGATGGCCAACTGCATCTTCGCCCGCAATTGCCCGGCGCATGGCGTAGCTATCGCTTCGGCATCACTTGGCGCGATGCGCATCTTCGCGTGGAGGTGAACGCCGAGGGTGTGCGCTATACCGTCGCACACGGCGACTCGGTGGCCTTCCACCACGCTGGCCAGCCTGTGCAACTGTCAGGCGGCGAGTCGTGCGCCATGCCGCATGCGACGCCTTCGCTCAAAGCACCGTTGCAAGCGGTGATCTTCGACCTGGACGGCGTCATCGCGGACACCGCGGTAGTTCACCGCGCCGCATGGGAACAACTCGCCAAGGAAATCTCGGCCCCGTTCGACGAGCAGATTGCCCAACGCATGAAGGGCGTCGATCGCCGCGGCTCGCTCGAGATCCTGCTTGAACGCGCGCCTCGTGCCTATGTCGAGCATGAGAAGCGTGCGCTCGAAGCGCGCAAAAACAGCTACTACGTCGAACGCATCGAACAGTTTGGCCCGGACCAGTTGCTTCCGGGTGCGCGGGAAGCGGTGGAATCCGTCCGCGCAAACGGGCTGCGCGTCGGCCTGGCCTCAGCCAGCCGCAACGCGCCGCTGCTGCTCGAACGGCTCGGCATTGCCCACCTCTTCGATTACGTCGTCGATGCCGCGCGCATCGATCGCTCCAAACCGGATCCGGAAATTTTCCTGGCGGCCGCCGCAGGACTTGGCGTTGCCCCTGGAGCCTGCCTTGGCGTTGAAGACGCCGCAGCAGGCGTCGCCAGTATCCACGCCGCGGGCATGGTCGCCATCGGCATTGGTCGGCGTGAAGACCTAGGGGAGGCGGACATCGTGCTGCCAGGTCTGAGCGTGTTTCGCATCGGTGATTTTCTGAACAACAAGAACGGCGCGACGGCTGGCACGGCCGAAGCCATAAACATCAACGCGTAAGTGGCCCGATCTCGGGCGGGGAGGCTCTACATGAACAAGCAAGGCATCACTCGACAGCTGCTGGCAGCTGCGATCGTCACCGCCTTGGCGGTGAGTGCGGCGCAGGCGCAGGACGCGACGCAAGCGCAACCAGCGCCAGCAGCACCGGCGAACCAGCAAAACAATGCACCAGCACCGGCTCCGGCGCAGGGCAATCAGAAGGCAGCCAAGACGCTGGATCAGGTCGTGGTCACGGGTACGTCGTCCGCTGGCGGTATCCGTAAGATCGACGCCAGCTACTCCATCGTGAGCGCCAACGCCGAGCAGATCCGCGAAGCCAATCCCAAGAGCACGGCGGACCTGCTGAAGATCTCGCCAGGCATGTGGCCGGAATCCACCGGCGGCCAGACCGGTGCGAACATCGAAATCGCCGGCTTCCCCGGTGGTGGCGACGCACCGTTCTTCACCACGCAGATGATGGGCTCGCCGCTGTACGGCATGCCCACACTCTCGTTCTTTGAAACCACCTCGATCTTCCGCCTCGACGACACCGTTGAGCGTGCGGAAATCCTGCAGGGTGGTCCGTCGGTGGTGTACGGCGACGGCCAGATGGGCGCCACCGCCAACTTCATCCTCAAGCAGGGCACGGACGTGCCCAGCGGCAGCTTCGGCGTGACCTACGGCAACGAAGGCCTGTGGCGCTATGACGGCTTCCTCGGCTTCAAGATCGCCGACAAGTGGTACGGCAGCATCGGCGGCTTCTACCGCGATTCGGACGGCGTGCGCAGCCCCGGCTACGCAGCCGACAAGGGCGGCCAGTTCACCGCCACGCTATCGCACGACATGGATAACGGCTCGCTGGTGTTCTACGCGCGTCAGCTCAACGACCGCAACCAGTTCATCACGCCGATCCCGTTGATCCAGAATGGCTCGGACAATTTCAGCGCGTATCCCGGCTTTGATCCGCTCACCAGCACGTACTACAGCAAGGATAT
Source organism: Dyella sp. ASV24 (assembly GCF_016428905.1). GTDB lineage: Bacteria > Pseudomonadota > Gammaproteobacteria > Xanthomonadales > Rhodanobacteraceae > Dyella. The sequence continues at coordinate 26,866 of NZ_JAELTQ010000042.1, forward strand.
CCAGCACGTAAACCTGCCGGGTTATCCGGGTGGCGGCACCAGTGCCAATCTGGCGAATGGTCGCGGCGCGAAGTTCAGCTTCTTCGGCTTCAACTTCGACTACGACCTCGGTGACGGCTGGAACCTGTCCGACAAGTTCCTTATCGACGGCGGCGACGTCAACACCAATGCGTTGTTCTCCGGCACCAACCCGGCCTCGCTCAACGACGAGCTGTACAACCTCGGCACCGACTTCGGCGGGTTCAAGCTGCCGGCTGGCTCCGCGACGGCGACGTACGTCAACGGCGGTGGTGCGGTCGACCCGAACCAGAGCGTGATTCACCAGGGCTGGTGGTACATCCACAAGCACCTGAAGAACATCAACAACGATTTCCGCATCAGCAAGGAGCTGTTCGAGGGCAACACGCTGACCGCCGGCCTCTATCTGGCGCACTACACCGACGATGACGCGTGGAACCTCGGCAACCAGATGCTGATGACCAACACGCCGAACGCCAAGCCGATCAAGGTCAGCTACGTCAAGGACGGCCAGACCCATCAGTACACCGACTACCAGGGTCTGCTGGACTACGGCTCGTACAACATTACCGAGAGCGGCCGGTCCACCAACAAGGCCTTCTATCTGTCCGATTCCTGGCGCATCGATCGCTGGTTGATCGACGCCTCCGCCCGCATCGAGAACCAGGATTCCTCGCTGCGCGTGTGCAACCTGAGCAACGTCAACCTGGACGGCAATCCGCTTACGGACTATGACAACGCCGTGCCGGTCTGCAACGGCACGTTCGCCACCACCGATTACAACAAGACGCATACGTCGTGGACGTTCGGTGTGAACTACGAGCTGGCCGACAATATGTCGGTGTACTTCCGCGCCAACAAGGGCGCCCACTTCGGTGACTTCGACAACGCGCTGCGCGGCAACACCACGGGCAACACGCCGCCGCTGCAGAAGATCCAGAACTTCGAAGGCGGCTTCAAGTACCAGTCCAAGTACGTGTACGCGGACATCAGCGTCTATCACCGCCAGTTCAACGGCCTGCCCTACCAGCCGACCAATGGCGAAGGCGTGCCGGTGGGTACGCCGCTGCTGTATGGCTCGGACTCCAAGGGTGTCAACCTGGCCGGCGCGGTCACGCCGATCGACAACCTGAAGCTGCAATTGGTGGCCAACTACCTCGACGGCCATTACTCGCACTACTCGGCCTGTATCCCGTACGTGAACCAGGTCGCCGGCAACGGTTGCGCCTTCATCGACGGCGTGCAGCTTCAGCGTCAGCCGAAGTACCGCTATATGTTCACGCCGAGCTACAAGATCCCGTTCTCGTGGGGCGACCTGATGGCGTTCGTCACCTACACCTACGTGGGTCCGCATACGCAGGATCAGTCGGGCCTGCAGCAGTTGGGCACGTACTACACGCTGGACTTTGGCGTGGTGGCCAACATCCAGCAGAACTGGGAACTGCGCGTGCAGGGCACCAACATGACCAACCAGCTGGGCCTCACGGAGAGCAATTCGCGCATCTTCGGCTCGGCCGCCGGCACCAATGGCGTCATCCTGGCTCGCCCGCTGGAAGGCCGCGAGGTCAATTTCCAGGTGAAGTACAAGTTCTGATGTAGTGTTTCCCCCCGGTTCCGGGCCGCACGTGGGTCGGCGGCCCGGAACCAACTCCGGGGGGATCGGTGGCAAACCGGACGTGGGAGGTGGGGATGGGCCGTTACCGCATGATCGTTGCGCTGGCGACGATTTACATGGTGTTCGCGATACTGCTCAACAGCGTGGGCACCGTCATCCTGCAGTCCATCCACACGTTTGGCATCGACAAGCCGCAGGCCAGCCTGCTCGAATTCTTTAAAGACCTGCCGATCGCCATCACCTCGTTCCTGGTGGCATCCTTCCTGCCCCGGCTGGGCTATCGCCGCGCCATGATGTTGTCGTTATGCATCGTCGGCAGCGCTTGCATGCTTATGCCGCTGTTTCCCGGCTTCCACACCACCGAATTACTGTTCACCTGCATCGGCGTGTCGTTCGCGCTGGCGAAGGTGGCTGTCTACTCGTCGATCGGCCTGCTCACCAGCAACAAGGCCGAACACGGCCGGCTCACCAATACCATCGAAGGGCTGTTCATGCTCGGCGTGCTGGCGAGCGGCTGGCTGTTCAGTGCGTTCATCGACCACGCGAATCCGGCCAACCCATCCTGGTTCAACGTCTACTGGGTGCTGGCTGCGATGTGCTTCGGCACGATAGCGTTGCTGTGGGGCGCCACGCTGGACGAATCCGCCGCGCACGGCGGCACGGCGCATTCGCTCGGGCAGGCCATGCGCGACATGTATCGCCTGCTGATGCGCACGCTGGTTTACGTGTTCCTGCTTTCCGCCTTCCTCTACGTGCTGATCGAGCAGAGCTTCAGCACCTGGCTGCCGACCTTCAACAACGAAATCCTCAAGCTACCCAACGCAATGAGCATCCAGATGGCGAGCATCCTCGCCGGTGCCACCGCGCTGGGACGCATCGTCGCCGGGCAGCTGCTGCGCCGCATGTCCTGGCACCTGCTGTTGAACCTGTGCGTGATCGGCATGGGTGCGCTGATCCTGCTGGTGTTGCCACTGGCGCGCGAGGTGCACGTAGGCGCGGATGTGAACTGGTTCAATGCACCCATCGCGGCGTACCTGATCCCGCTGATCGGCCTGCTGATGGCGCCGATCTACCCCGTCATCAATTCGGTGGCGCTCAGCTCGCTGCCCAAGCCCTCACATGCAGCGATGACCGGCCTCATCGTGATCTTTTCCGCGCTGGGCGGCACGCTGGGCTCGCGCATCACGGCCATCGTGTTCTCGAGTTTCGGCGGCATCCATGCCTTCTATTTCTCGCTGGTGCCGATGTGTCTGGTGCTGGTGACGTTGTTCTATTTCAAGCGCGAAACGGATCGCGTGGGCGTGGCGGAACCTGCCGCGATCGGGCTTTCCTCGAAGTAATGCTTTACGCCGGGCACGAAGCCCGGGGCTTGTGCCATGGATCGGCGGCAAGGCGGGTCTTGAACACCGCCCTGCCAGCGCGACGACCTCCAACGATCACGCAACGACCCGGGAGCCGACATGACCCGCCACGCCCCTTCGCTTCACTTCCGCTTGCTGGCCATCGCGCTGTCGTGTGCCGCTGCGAATGCGGCCCTCGCCTCGGGCACACCCGATCCGGCGAAGACGCGCGCCTACATCGACAGAGCATGGACGACACTCACGCGCTCGCAAGAAGACTGCGCCGCGCTGGCCGATACCAAGGTGGTCGGTCATCCCGTGCTTTACGTCCCCGCCGGTGAGCCGGTGCCAGCGAACGTGACGGCCATCGGCAAGCGTTGCAACGTCGATGTGCGACCACTGCCGCGCAAGGTCGAACAACTGGGCGACATCGATGCCACGACGTTGCCGCAGCAGGGCTTGTTGTACCTGCCGCACCCCTACGTGGTGCCGGGCGGCTTCTTCAACGAGATGTATGGCTGGGACAGCTACTTCATCCTGTTGGGGCTGATCGCCGATCACAAGCTGGATCTGGCCAGGGACATGGTCGACAACGCGCTCTACGAAGTGGAGCACTACGGCGGTGTGCTCAACGCCAATCGCACGTATTACCTCAGCCGTTCGCAGCCGCCCTTCCTTACCGCCATGATGGCGGCGCTGCTGGATGACCCGGCCAGCTTCCCCAATGCCGACGCGCGTCGCGCATGGCTTGCCAAGGCCTATCCGCTTGCCGTGCGTAACTACGAGATCTGGACGCGTCCCGAACATCGCGCAGGCGACACCGGCCTAGCCCGCTACTACGACCTCGGCAGCGGCCCGGTGCTGGAAGCCAAGGACAGCGAGTTCTACAAGGGCGTGATGCGCTGGCTGATCGCACACCCGAAGGACGATCCGGGCTATCTCATCAAAGGTTCCGAACATCCTGACGATGCCGAAGCTGCGCGCCTGAAGGAAGCAAGCTGCGACGTGCATGCGTCCAAGGTGTGTGCGGGTGCATGGGTCGACGGTTATCGGCTCACGGCGGATTACTTCCATGGCGACCGCGCCATGCGCGAATCGGGCTTCGACACCAACTCGCACTTCGGGCCCTTCGGCGGTTCCACCCATCACTACGCCGACGCCAGCCTCAACAGCCTGCTCTATCGCTATGAGCGCGACCTGCACGACTTCGCTCTGCAGCTTGGCAAGGCCGGTGACGCCGACCGCTGGACCAAGACGGCCGATGCACGCAAGACAGCCATGGACACATACCTTTGGAGCGACAAGGACGGCATGTATCGCGACTACGATTTCGTCGCGGCCAAACCCTCGCCATATCCCTACGTCACGACGTACTACCCGTTGTGGGCCGGTGCGGCCTCGCCACAGCAGGCCGCCGCGCTGCGCAGCAAACTCAGTGTGTTCGAGCGCAAGGGCGGGTTGAGCATGGACAACCGCCCCATGGCCGTGCAGTGGGGCGACCCGTTCGGCTGGGCGCCAACCAACTGGCTCGCGATCAAGGGACTGGACGATTACGGCTTCCACGACGATGCGCGGCGCATCGCAGCCAAGTTCGCCACCACCGTGGACCAAGGCCTGGCCGACGACGGCACCATCCGTGAGAAATACAACATGGCGCTGGGCAACGCCGACGTGAAAGTAAGCGCCGGTTACAGCGAGAACGTGGTGGGCTTCGGCTGGACCAACGGTGTCTACCTGAAGTTGCACGAATTGCTCGACAGCACCGCGAAAAAGGCTGCACCCCAAAAGGAAACGACGCCGTGAGCACAGGTACCCTCGCCCGCCTCACCCTGGCCACTGCGCTGCTATGCGGCAGCTTGCATGCCCAAGGCACCGCGCCCACGGTGGCCGCTGACGGCAGCATCCATACCGGCGGCATGACCTTGCCCTATTCATCCGCCGCATCACCCGAAGCACGCGCATTCTTTCCCAAGATGCTCGCCGCCGGCGCCAAAGCGCCGCCGATCACCGCGCCTATCGAGCAGAGCCGGGCGTTCTATGACCACATGAACACCGATCGTGCGCAACGCATGATGGCGATCTACCCGGTGAAGACGCATCGCGAAACCATCGCGGGCGTGGTGACGGATGTCGTGGAACCGGCGCAGGGCATCACACCGAATAACCGCGAACGCGTACTGATCAACCTGCATGGCGGCGCCTTCCTGTGGGGTGCCCACAGTGGTGGGCTGGTGGAATCCATCCCGATTGCCAGCCTTGGCCGCATCAAGGTCATCAGCGTTGACTACCGGCAAGGCCCCGAGCACACCTTCCCGGCCGCCAGCGAAGATGTGGAGGCGGTGTATAGAGCATTGCTCAAGCAGTACAAACCCGGCGCCATCGGCATCTACGGCTGCTCGGCCGGCGGCGTGCTCACCGGTGAGGCCGTGGCGCGCCTGATCGACCGCAAGCTCCCGGTACCCGGCGCCATCGGCACCTTCTGCGGTTCACTGGTGGATATGGCCGGCGACTCCGCCTACGTGGCGCCGCTGCTCAACGGAGCGCCCGTGCCAGACCACCCGTTGCAACTGGGCGACCTACCCTACTTCAAGGGTGCCAGCGCTGCCGATCCCTTGGTATTTCCCGGGCTTTCGCCGACGTTGCTAGCCAAGTTCCCACCGACCCTGCTGATCACCGGCACGCGCGACATGGCCATGAGCTCGGTGATCCGCAGCCAGACCCTGTTGAGCCAAGCCGGCGTAGCGACAGAGCTGCATGTGTGGGAAGGTATGTGGCATTCGTTCTTCTCGGACCCGGACATGCCGGAGTCGCGAGCCGCCTACGAGACCATCGTGAGATTCTTCGACCACCATTTGGCGCCTAAGTGACCCGATCTCCCCGCAGTAAAACTTTGCCCCCTGCCGGGGCGACGGTTATCCTAGCCCACGTCCACAGCGCAAACTGACGACATGAGCCAACAGACCGTCCTGGTCATCGACGACGAACGCGATATTCGCGAACTTCTCACCATCACCCTCGGCCGCATGGATTTGCTGGTCGATGCGGTGGGCACCGTGACGGAAGCACGGCGCGCCCTCGCCGAAAGGCACTATGACCTGTGCTTCACCGACATGCGCCTGCCCGACGGCACCGGCCATGAGGTGGTCGAGCTGATTTCCGCCGAGCATCCGGACACACCGGTCGCCATGATCACCGCCTACGGCAACGTGGATGCGGCCGTGAGCGCGCTCAAGGCGGGCGCGTTCGACTTCGTGTCCAAGCCGGTCGATATCCAGATGCTTCGTCGGCTCGTGCGCACCGCGTTGCGCCTTGCCGAGGAAAAACGCAGCGGCCAAGCCGCCGCCAAGCCGGACGGCAACGAGCGCCTGATCGGCGAATCGCCGGCCATGCACCAGGTACGTGGCACCATCGGCAAGCTCGCACGCAACCAGGCGCCGGTGTATATCGCCGGTGAATCCGGCGTGGGCAAGGAACTGGTCGCCCGCCTCATCCACGAGCAAGGCCCCCGCGCCACCGGGCCGTTTGTGCCGGTGAACTGCGGCGCGATTCCATCCGAACTGATGGAAAGCGAATTCTTCGGTCACCGCAAAGGCAGCTTCACCGGCGCCGTCGGCGACAAGGAAGGCCTGTTCCAAGCCGCCCATGGCGGCACGCTGTTCCTCGACGAAGTAGCCGAGCTGCCGCTGCACATGCAGGTGAAGCTGCTGCGCGCCATCCAGGAAAAGGCAGTACGCCCGATCGGTGCGCGTGAGGAAGTGCCAGTCGATGTGCGCATCCTCTCGGCCACACATAAGAATCTCGCCGCGCTGGTCGAGCAGGGCCAGTTCCGCCAGGATTTGTTCTACCGCATCAACGTCATCGAACTGCGCGTGCCGCCCTTGCGCGAACGCCGCGGTGACGTGCCGCTGCTGGCCAACTTCGTACTGCGCCAACTCGCCACCAAGAGCGGCGGCGCGCCCGGCCAGCTCTTACCTGCCGCACAGCAGGCGCTAGAGGGATATGACTTCCCCGGCAACGTGCGTGAACTGGAGAACATCCTGGAGCGCGCGATGGCGATGTGCGACGGCGACCAGATCGACGTCAGCGACCTGATGCTGCCGCAGCGCACGCCGCGCGCCCACACTGAAACGATTCCAACGGCAGCGCCTGCCGCCGCCATGGCCTCCAACGCGGAACCGCCCCCGGCCGCATCGCCCACCGCCAGTGGCGGTCTGGACGATTACATCAGCAACCTGGAGCGCACGGCGATTATCAAGGCGCTGGAGGAGTCGCGGTACAACAAGACTGCGGCGGCGAAGAAGCTGGGGATTACGTTCCGGGCGCTGCGCTATAAGTTGAAGAAGTTGGGTATCGACTGAGGGTTGTCGATATGACGCGGAAGGGCCGGACTTTGTCCGGCCTTTTTGTTTTTGGGGTTGGTCAGATGGGTACGCGGGAGCGGTCGTCGCCGGCTCCCTCTCCCCTCCGGGCGACCCGAAGGTAGTCCCCTTTTTGGGAGAGAGGGTTGGGGTGAGGAGTGGGTGCTCGCGTCAGTGTTTCTTCTGTGCCGTCATCCCGGCGAAGGCCGGGATCCAGAGCCTCGGTGTTTGATTGTCGCGTTACCGCGACCTGGCCGCTTACGCAGCGGGCGTTTCGATCGTCTGCCGACGCTCGAGTCACTTTTCTTTTGCTGGCCCAAAAGAAAAGTAACCCAAAGAAAATGGCCGTAAAGCCAACGCCCGCAGCATGACCTTGGGATAAGCCCGAACGGCTGAGGAATCGTGTGGCTTGGTCACCTTCGCCTCTTCACAGCGGGTACGCCGGAGCGCTTCGCAACGCGCCGAAGCGGAGAGGACTTAAAGCAGGCCGCGCTACGCTTCCCCATCGCTGAGGCTAGGGAAGAGAAGACGCTACGCTTTCCTACCGACGAGGCGAGGCAAAGGGAGCGCTACGCTTTCCTACCACTGGGCAAGGTAAAGAGGACGCTTCGCTTCCCGACCCGTGGGGAGAACTCGGCACCTAACGGCATTGTCGTCTTTTGCTTTGGCTTTGAGCCCTAGAGCAGGAGCAACGCGACCCGCCGCGACGCGATGTGCAGCAACGCTGCACGAGCCGTCAGTTCTGTGCTTTTGATCTTCCGGGCCCCGTATGAGGCGGCGGGCGGGTGGAGATAAGGCCCGCAGGGGAATCGGCAGGGATGCCGATTCCTTTTCGTCGGGGCAGGAGCCCCGTCGAAAAGCCCGGAACCCGAC
>NZ_JAELTQ010000378.1 GCF_016428905.1 Dyella sp. ASV24
CCCCCCCCCCCCCCCCCCCCCCCCCCCCCCCCCCCCCCCCCCCCCCCCCCCCCCCCCCCCCCCCCCCCCCCCCCCCCCCCCCCCCCCCCCCCCCCCCCCCCCCCCCCCCCCCCCCCCCCCCCCTTCCCCCCCCCCCCCCCCCCCCCCCACCCCCACCATTCCAGCTTCGTCGGCAGCGTCAGATGTGTATAAGAGACAGGCTCCAGGGCGCGCGCCGTGTCCAACATCCGCGACATGCAGAATGGCGGCGAACAAGCGGCCGAAGCCGAAGAGCGCGTCGTGTCCTCGGTGTTCCACGCACTGCCTCAGACCATGTTCGTGCTGAT
>NZ_JAELTQ010000379.1 GCF_016428905.1 Dyella sp. ASV24
ACCCCTGCTGTGCCTTGGCCTGCTCTCACTGGCCGCCTGTGGCAAAGGCAAGGAACAAGGTCCGCCGCAGATGCCCCCGCCGGAAGTCGGCGTGGTAAAGGCCCAGGCTCAGAGCACGGCACTGACCCTGTCTCTTATACACATCTGACGCTGCCGACGAAGCTGGAATGGTGGGGGTGGGGGGGGGGGGGGGGGGGGTGGGGAGGGGGGGGGGGGGGGGGGGGGGGGGGGGGGGGGGGGGGGGGGGGGGGGGGGGGGGGGGGGGGGGGGGGGGGGGGGGGGGGGGGGGGGGGGGGGGGGGGGGGGGGGGGGGGGGGGGGGGGGGG
>NZ_JAELTQ010000380.1 GCF_016428905.1 Dyella sp. ASV24
GCGCTGCGTTCGCGTGGCATCAGCCAGCTTTACGCGCATCAGGCGCAGGCCTGGAACGCCGCCGCTGCTGGCGAGCATGTGGTGATTGCCACGCCCACGGCCTCGGGCAAGTCGCTGTGTTACACGCCTGTCTCTTATACACATCTGACGCTGCCGACGAAGCTGGAATGGTGGGGGTGTGGGGGGGGGGGGGGGGGGTGGAGAGGGGGGGGGGGGGGGGGGGGGGGGGGGGGGGGGGGGGGGGGGGGGGGGGGGGGGGGGGGGGGGGGGGGGGGGGGGGGGGGGGGGGGGGGGGGGGGGGGGGGGGGGGGGGGGGGGGGGGGGGG
>NZ_JAELTQ010000381.1 GCF_016428905.1 Dyella sp. ASV24
CCCCCCCCCCCCCCCCCCCCCCCCCCCCCCCCCCCCCCCCCCCCCCCCCCCCCCCCCCCCCCCCCCCCCCCCCCCCCCCCCCCCCCCCCCCCCCCCCCCCCCCCCCCCCCCCCCCCCCCCCCCTCACACCCCCCCCCCCCCCCCCCCCACCCCCACCATTCCAGCTTCGTCGGCAGCGTCAGATGTGTATAAGAGACAGCCTATATCCATGCGGAGGCCTACGCGGCTGGCGAACTCAAGCACGGCCCGCTGGCGCTGGTGGATGAAGACATGCCGGTGATTGCCGTGGCGCCGAATGGCCCGCTGCTCGACAAGCTCAAGTCCAA
>NZ_JAELTQ010000382.1 GCF_016428905.1 Dyella sp. ASV24
ACCGTGGTGCAAGCGGCAGCCGGTGGCACGTCGGCCAGCACCGTGCTGGAAGGAGATCGCCAGTTCGACCTGGTGGTGCGCCTTGCGCCACAGTACCGTCGCAGTATCGAGGACATCGGCAATATCCCTGTCTCTTATACACATCTGACGCTGCCGACGAAGCTGGAATGGTGGTGGTGGGGGGGGGGGGGGGGGGGGTGTAGGGGGGGGGGGGGGGGGGGGGGGGGGGGGGGGGGGGGGGGGGGGGGGGGGGGGGGGGGGGGGGGGGGGGGGGGGGGGGGGGGGGGGGGGGGGGGGGGGGGGGGGGGGGGGGGGGGGGGGGGGGG
>NZ_JAELTQ010000043.1 GCF_016428905.1 Dyella sp. ASV24
AGCTGGCTCATCCTTGTAGCAAGCGATGATGGCGGACACGGAGCGCCGCTTGGCTTGCGCCGTTTTCTTGGAGCGCGCCTGGAGTTCGTCCGCCGACAAGCTGCTCACCCAGCGAGAGGTATCCAGCAGGCCCTGATCCAACGGAACTTCCGCCTGCCACCCGAGCAGGCGCTCGGCTTTAGCCGGATTGGCGTACCAGTCGGGCAAGTCCCAGTCGCGCCCTTCCATGGTTCCAAACGAAGGCGCCGCATCGATCTTGAACAGTCGCCGCGTGGTCTCGGCGAGGTCTGCGATGGTGACTTTCTTGCCGGCGCCGATGTTGAAACTCTCGCCGTAGATCGACGGATTCATCTTGACCGCGGCCAGAATAAAAGCCGCGCACACATCGTTCACATGCACAAAATCGCGCGAAGTACGCGCATCCACCAGGGGCGGGAGGGCGCCGTTGACGGCGTGGCGCAGCAGGTTGGGAATCAGCCGCGAGCTGTCCTCCAACGGACCGTATACGGAGTACAGACGCAGATTCACACACGGGAAAGCGTGCGACTTGCCCATATAACGCAGGTAATCAGAGACCGCGACCTTGGACACCGCGTAATGGCTATTGGGCTCGCGGGGCGCGTCTTCGTCAGGGGCTGCGCTATTCGTGCCGTATTCGGACGAGGTACCCGCATGGACGTAGGCGGCGATCGAGCGGCCAGACAGCAATTCCACGAGCGAGGTGATGGAATTGAAATTGGTCTGATAGATGAGCTGCTGGTTCTGCTCGAACGAGTAGGCGCCATAGGCGACGCAGTCGAACACGGTGCGAGGCGCGGTGCGGTCGATCAGATGGCGCACTGCCGCCGGATCCACCAAGTTGGCGGCCACAATGTTGCCGTCGGGAACGTCGTCCAAGCGCCAGTTCTTCTCGCGCTGAACGACGGCGTAGACGTCGGGGCGCACAGCGAGAATGGCGCGAAACAGGTTAGCGCCCACGAATCCCGTGGCTCCCGTGACGACGATCGGGCCGGCAAGCGCGCGGATATGCTGGGTCAGGTCTGTCATAGGCGCTGCATGCTGTCGATGGCGTTGAGGAGACTTCCGGGGTCCAGCCCGGATGCCTTGCGCAGATAGGTCTGCGAGCCGTAGCGCGGATAGTGGTGTGCGCGGGCGTAAAGATGATGAAGTCGGGCGTTTGTGCCTTCGCGCAACAGATACAACGCGAACTCGGCAGCAAAGCTGCCGCGTTCGACGTGCTCTTCCGCGACGCAAACAGCGCCATGCGCAGCGACCTGCGCCATCAGCGCTAAGGGCGGCGGGTTCTGTGACAGCGGCAACTCGGCAAGCGCCCACAAGTTGGGGCGAGATGCCTTAGGCAGTTCTTGGATAGCGTCGATATACGTACCAGCCAGCGGACCCACCGCAATAACCGGCACGCCGCCTCCGTTGGTCAGTTGGCGCCACGGCGCATAAGCCGGCACCGCGAAACCGCGAGGTGGTTCGCCACGCCCCAATCGTAGATAGACGGCCATAGGGCTTTCACCGGCGCTCTGGATGACATCACCCACATCCTCATCGAATACCGGCACATAAGCTTTCAGGTTGGGTAGTGTCAGCAGCACGCCATAGTCTTCGATGGCATGGTGCGTAGGTCCCATCACGCCATAGCCGTAACCGCCACCGTTACCGATCAGGCGAACGGGCAAGCCGTGGAAAGTGATGTCGTTGCGGATCTGCTCGAAGGGGCGCGCGTAGCAAAACGGGGCGATGCTGTAGACCCAGGCTTCCAGGCCTTGCCGCGCCATGGCCGCCGATACGGAGACCATGTTCTGCTCCGCCACACCCGCGTTGATGAAGCGCTTACCCAGCGCCTGCTGTAAGGGCTCCAACGCCATGAAACCCAAGTCCCCCGTAAGGAAGACCATGTCTGGACGTTGGGCGCGGTTGACCAGCGCGTCGCACAGTTGCTTTCTCATCGCTGCGCCAAATCGTCAATGGCCTGACGGTAGGTTTCGTCATTGAGCGGCAGGTAGTGCCACTCCATGCGATTTTCCATGAAGGAAATGCCCTTGCCTTTGACGGTTTCCAGCACGATCAACCTTGGCTTTGCCACCGATGCATGAAGGGCGGTACGAATCGCGGCGGGATCGTGTCCATCAATGATCTGCATGTCCACATCAAAGCCTGCCAACCGCTCCCACAGCGGAGCCATGGAGGCCACGTCTGCCGTAGAGCCAAAGCCTTGCAGACGGTTGTGATCGATAAGGATGGTCAGGTTGGACAGGCCATGATGGCAGGCGAAGATAAGCGCCTCCCACGTCGAACCTTCTTGCCACTCTCCATCCGAGGTAAGGCAGTACACGTGGCCTTCTTCGCCTTTCAGCGACAAGGCGAGCGCCGTGCCAGCCGCCAGCGAAAGACCGTGACCCAGGCTGCCCGTGGCGAACAGGATGCCATCGATGCCGCTGGCCGGCGGATGTCCCGCCAGCAGCGTCGCATCCTTGTGGAAGGTCGTCAGGTCCGCGTCGGTCAGCCGGCCAGCGCTCCACAGGGCCACGTACAGCGCGCCAGCCGAATGCCCCTTGGACAACACGAATCGATCATTGGCCGTCATGTGCTCGTTGAACATGACCGCCAGCGCGTCGATCGCAGAGAGATTGCCCCCGATGTGGCCAACACCACTTTCGTAGTGCATGCGGATCAATCGTTTGCGTATGTCGGTTAGTCGGTTGGCATCGAGCATGCGGATAGTGCACTTAGGCGATTGTCTTGGCTCAGCGTCGCGCCTTGAACAGATGTCGCCGCGCCGCCCCCTGCAGTACGTTGCCTTGACCCGGCCACGCCATCAGTCACGGCACGTCCGGCCTCAGCCAGAGAAGTCTTGCAGTGTAATTGAACGCCAAGAGATTCCGACCGCTTTCTTGCAAGCAGTCCGCCAGCCTGTCGCCGGCACACGTTGTAGGTTGTCGATCAGCGCAGTCGGGAGCACTGATCGAGGGTTAGAAAATTGTTATGGAGCAGCGCAATTCGACACCGGTAACAGCGTGTTGCGCGCTCCCCGTAGCTGCCCGCGAGGTGCCCGCCGGCAGCTACGGGCTCAACATCGAACGTCGCAGCTTTCTCGATGACGGCCGCGTGGTGGAATTCACCACCTCGTGGTATCGCGGCGACATCTACGACTTTGTGGCGGAACTGCAGACGGATTGATCTGCAGCTCCGCCGCCACTGCTCTCTTCAGGGCTTCGCGGCCAACGGCAGGACGAGCGCGCTGGGGTGCTGCGCATCGTGGTAGAGCGTAACCGTAACGGTGCGCGCATCTTTACCCGACTCGTCCGTTACGACGCCGCCGCTGTTGTAGTTCTTCTCGAAGAACCGAGTGTTGACTGGCCCGATGGCCAGACGCAGCCGGCTTCCCTTGGCGATGCGTCGCGCGATGAAAGCGAAGTTGTCGAAGTCATAGCGTTCAATCGCACCGGGCTTGACCAACGCTGGCGTGCGCAGACCCTTCCGATAGCGCGCACGGAGAAACTGCGAACCCAGCTGCACGCTGCTTCCATCAGGACGGATCTCATAGAGGAAGGCGGCGAGATCGGTATCGGGCTGATCCATGGATAGCCATAGCGATAGCTTGGGAAAGCCGGCGAACTCGGTGTCCTGCGTCAATGGGGCCGTGTGATAGACAAGGATCTTGCCGTTGGCGCCCAGCAATCCGCTCTGGTCGGTGAGGGCTTGTCCCGCGTCTTCTGCGCCATCCCAGGCGTTGAAGGTAGTGTCGTGAGGATCGTAGACATAGCTGTCGGGCTTGCTTGCCTCGCGCGGCGTCGCGGATGTGAGCGCGCCAGACTCGTAGACACCACGGTTATGGCCGTTGTCGGAGGTCAGGTACATCGATGTGCTGCCGCTGGTGATGGCGTCCAGTGAGGGCGCATAGCGCCATTCGCCCTCGTCACCCAACAGCATGTAGTAAGTCACTCGGTCCTTGAGGAAGGCGGGCTTGCTGCCGCCTTTGAGCGTCCAGTCGTACCAATCTTTGTCCAATGCATTGATGTCGACCATGCTTGCCTTACCGAACTTGATGCCAGCGTAGGTTTCGGTAGGCGTGCGTGTGCCCGCGTGGTCCCACGGACCGATCAACAGATAGTGCTTGGACGCTGCCTTGGCCGACGCGGCGCGCAGATGATCGCGGTAATAAGACAACGCGCCGTATTGGTCGTCGTCGTACTGACCGGTAATGGTAAGGATCGGCAGGTCGATCTTGGCGAACTGGGCCGGTGTTGCGCTGTAGCTATCCCAGTAGGCGCCGGGTTCCGGATGATCCAGCCAGGTCTGGAACACGGGTGAGGGGTTGCCCACCACGGTGTCGAGTTCGCGGAACGGTCGCTGCGTTTTGTACAGTTTGCCGAACTGCATGGCCCAGAAGGGCCAATCGCCGAAGGTCCCTTCCTGCCCGGCATGCCCGCTGGTCAGCGTGAGCCATTGGATGTCATAGGCGTAGTAGATGTTGTTGAGGAAGGGAAAGTCGACGCCTGGCCGCACCGCGGCGACAGGTACGATGGTCGCAAGGTGCGGTGGGAATTCTTTGACGGTCGCCCACTGATCGTAACCGGCGTACGAGCCGCCCCACATGGTGACCTTGCCGTTACAGTAGGGCTGCTTCGCCAGCCACTCGACGACATCGTAGCCGTCCTTGGCTTCCTGCAGCATCGGTGTGAATTGACCCTCCGAGTTGCCCCGGCCGCGAACGTCCACGGCGAGAAACACGTAGTCGTGGGTGGCGAAGTACACGCCGCGGGGATGGTAGGTGTCCGAGATATACGGGGTCAGCGTGAAGATGCAGGGGAGGGGTGTGCGCTGCCCCTCTGGACGATAGAGCGTTGCATTCAGTTTGACGCCATCGCGCAGGGGAATCTTCACGCCCCACTGGAAGTCGAACGGCGGTGTGCTTCCGGCGGCGGGACCATCGGCGATGGCGGGGGTGGCAAGCAACAGGGCGGATACGAGGGCGGCAACGCGCAATGACATGAAGGCGGTCCTTGTCGGGAGGAGGCGAATCCACTCCAGACTGGCCGGACCGGGCCGCTCATTCGTCCGAACGGGTGGGATCGGACGTTCAGGTCGCCGGTTCGTCGCGGGTCTCGTGCCGGTGACGCCGATACTCGCGCGGCGTACTGCCGGTAAGCCGCTTGAACACGGCATTGAAGGTCGACTTACTGCCGAAGCCACAGGCCAGCGCGATCTCCAGGATGCTGCGCTCATCGCTGGGATCGGCAAGATGCCGTTCGGCGGCCGCCACGCGATACCCGTTCACGAACTCGAAGAAGTTCTGCCCGCGCCCCTGGTTCAACGCCTGCGAGATGTAGTTCGGTGGCCAGCCGCCGCGCTGACTCAACGACTGCAGGTCGAGGCGGCTATCGCTATACAGTTGTTCGCGCTCCATCAGTCCCGCCAGTTCCGCCGCAATCGCAACGCATTGCGCGGTGCTGAGGGGCGATCTGGCATAGGGCACGGCCGGGTCAGCAGGCGCGAGGGATGCCTCGCCCTTCGGGGCCTCATCCTGCACGAGCACCGGCTGGCGCAGGCCAAACCAGGCGAGCATGAACAAAGTGGCGAAGGTCATGCCATCCAGCATCAGGGCAGGCCAGCCTTGCGGCGCCCGCCCGGCCGCCGTGGCGAAGCGATCCACCGTCATCCAGATCCAGCTCACGGCGATCAGGGTGGTCAGCCCGCGCAACCAGGTCAGGCGCAGCGCGGATTCGTCGGCAACGCTACGCTCGAGCACATGCCGCGAGCTATAGATATGCCGCACGGCAAGCACCAGATAGGCCAGTCCTGACAGTACCCACGCGTGATAGGTCACAAGGAACGCCCATGCACCGATGCGGGTGGTGTCGAGGCCAGCAACAGCATTGGTCACAGAGAAAAGCAGGACCACACCGAACGGCAGCAGATGCCAGAGCTCACGGCGCTCGAATCCGCGCGAAGGAGACGTCAACGCAATCACGTAGCCGTAGAGCAACAGGCCATACAGATAGGCCACCGGCACATTCACGGCGTGCAGCCAACGGATGTTGCCAGCGGTCAGCGTGCGCCCCCACCCCGACCACGCCAGGTCCACCGTGCAGTCCAGCACCACGCAGATGAAGTACCCCAGCAGAAACAGAGACGCGCGCGTACGCGGCATGGCGGCGACCAGCACGATGGCCAGCGCACCCACACCCAACATGGCGGCCATGGTGGCCAGATCGACCAGCGTTTCCGTCGTCACAGGCATCGGCGTCCGGTGAGGTGCAGGCCAGTGTGTACGATGCGCGCAGACCTTGCCACGTTTCCGCAGTGGCGCCAGCCTGGCGCAGAGCACCGCCACTTTCTCGATAACGGTCGCGGGATGGAGTTCTCTATCTTGATCTATCGCGGCGACATCGACGACTTCATGGCTGAGCTGCAAACCGGTGAGGTAGGTCTCGAGCCTCCGGCAGCCCGAAGCGCCACCTTAGACATCATGGCGGCATGCGTCGCCAAAAGAGCGCCGGCGGGTAGATAACCGCTGGTCACCGGGCAATCAGAAGATCACCCTGGAAATCCGAGCGGCAAACCGCTCATCGGTTACGCCATGCACGGACGGACACGTTAGCCAAGGAGGGGGAGGCCATCGTCCGGAGCCGGCGCGGCATAAGCCGGTCGCGCTCTATGCCTTGATCACACGCAGGGGAATAGACAAACCGTGGCCGCAAAATCCCCAGTAGAAACGCGACGCCGTAAACAGCTCAACGGTTAACGCCGAGCGGCGGAGGCGAGGGGGACCACCCCATGATTATTCGCGTGGCCAGTCGTGCGGACGGCTGACAGCGCCATACCACCGCTGAGTCCACCGCCAAGCGACGCCGGCCCGTTCAAACGACATGCTTAAGAACGAGTCTGGACCAGCCATACCTCAACTGTCAATAGGATCCGGACGACACGAGTCAGGGTAAGCCGTACATTGCTAGTGGGCGTTTGCCTAAAGGCAACAGGTATATGGCTAACTTTAGTGATCGCCTTCGGGCTGCAAGAACGGCGGCAAATTTCACCCAAGAACAGTTGGGTTTTGCCGTGGGCGTATCGAAGCAAGCCGTGTCGGATTGGGAGAACGAGCGGCAACACCCTAGTTGGCCGTTATTGGCGCCCTTATCCAAGGAACTAGGCGTATCGCTGGATCACCTGATCGCTGGCGCCCCTTTATCACGTCGAGTGCAGGAGGAAGCTGCCGCCTACGGCGAACCGCTGCCACCTGATCTTCGACGCTTGCTTGAGGTGGGACGCCGCCTTACGCCGCGCAAGCGCAAGGCGCTCTTGACGCTGCTCGGCAAGTAAGTCTCCGCTCTCACTGATGACGGTGGCCCGGCGTGGCTCTGCGCCTTTTTCAGACTCATCTGATGCACGCCACATCATCATCCCCATGAGAATGCACCGTCTGCTGAATCCACCGCCAAGATGGCGTGGATCGATCGCATAGTTAACGCCTGCGAATCCGGCCGCAACTAGCTCAAGCCAAGCACGTGGACGACAGAAGATCGTCCTGCCTGCCACGGCTTCTTCCTCTCTCATGGCGCATCAAGGCACGGTGACCAGTGGTCGCCTTAGGCATTGCTCATCAGCGTCAAACTGATGCGCCGCGCATGCCAAAACAGCGAATCGCGGTGACATGGCGATATAGACGTCCATTTTTGAGACCGCTCTCATTTCCAGGTCAAGCGCAGCCTTACTAGGATGCGCCAGTCGCTTTCTTTATGCGACGAAAAGCCCTCGCCTCTATCTAGTGGCAACGGCGATCGGAAGGCGTCTCCCGCACTAGAACGCCATTCGTTGAGACATCACTCGTGCTTCAACTCGCGCCAAACGAGTTGAAAGGCTCGCGCGTGCGAGTTCCTAACATCATCCTTAAGGAAATCTGTAAATGAAGAACTTCAAGATCGCTTCCGCTCTGGTTGCCCTTGGCTTGGTCGTCGCGGGTTCGGCATCGGCCGCCTCCAGCAACGGCGGCACCATTCGCTTCACCGGCGCCGTGACGGATGAGACCTGCACCATCACCGGCGGCACTGGCACCGACGGTGGCGAGAGCAACTTCACGGTGGCCCTGGATCCGGTTCCGGCCAGCGCGCTGCCGTCCTCGGGCTCGATCGCCAATGAGAAGGCCTTCCAGATCATCATCGGCGGCGCCGGCCAGGGCACCTGCGTTGACGGCAAGATCGCCACCATGCGCTTCCTCCCGTCGAGCCCGCGCGTCAGCGCCGCCACTGGCAACCTGATGAACGCCCTGTCCGGTCAGGCGACGAAGACCGAAGTGCAGCTGCTGGACGCCCCGGCAGGCAAGGCGCTTGACCTGCGCACGGGCGCCACCCTGGCCAGCACGACCATCACCAATAACCAGGCCACGATCACCATGGCCGCTCAGTACTTCGCCACGGGCGCAGCCACCCCGGGCCTGGTGGACACCAGCGTCGTCTACGGCGTGACCTACAACTAAGTCGCACTGCTTGACTCACCTCGACGTCGGTATCCGGCGTCGAGGTTCTTACATTCTCTTGAGGTGTTGTATGTCTAACGTAATGCGCTATGCCATGGCAGGCATGCTTGCTGTCGGCGGTCTGTTCGCCGTGCGCAGTCAAGCCAGTGTGGTCATCGGCGGCACGCGCGTGATTTACCCCGCCCAGGATAAGGAAGTTACCGTCAAGCTCACCAATGAGGGCACCAAGCCTGCTCTCGTGCAGATATGGCTAGACGATGGCGACGAGAAAGCAACGCCGGATACAGCCAAGGTTCCCTTCACCGTAGCGCCGCCGCTTTTCCGCATGGATGCTGGCAAGGGCCAGGCCGTACGTCTGCTGTATACCAAGGAGCCGCTGGCTACCGATAAGGAAACGCTGTTCTGGGTGAACGTGCTCGAAGTACCGCCCAAAGCAGCGAACAGCGATGATCGCAACCTGCTCCAGTTCGCTTTCCGCACGCGCATCAAACTCTTTTTCCGCCCCAATGGTCTGCAAGGCGACGTCGCTGATGCACCAAGCAAGCTCACGTGGAAACTGATTCCCGCTGCTGACGGCAAAGGCCTGGCGCTACAGGTCAACAACCCCACGCCATACCACGTGAATTTTGCGCATGTCGGCATCCAGGTTGCCGACAAGATGGTCGGCGATCAGGGCGGCGGCATGGTAACTCCGGGGAGTGCGGCCACGTTCCCGCTAAAGGACATCAGCGCGCGGCCTGCCGGCGACATCAAGGCCGCCTTCGATGTCATCACGGACTATGGCGCTCTCTCGCCGATGGTCGAGCCGATCACCGGCTGACGTCATCGCAGTCCTACTTTTTATTCAAGCACCACCTCTGCCCATGGCGAAGGTGGCGGCCCGTTACACACCTTTTTTAAGACGAATGGCATGTCATCGCGCACGGCTCAACAACAGCAGAAGTTTCCCGATACGCTGAGTTGCCTGCGACCCAGCCTCCTGTTCGTCCTCATTGCTGCCTCGTTACTGAACCGCGCGCACGCGGCCGCAGCAGCAATCGACCCGGCAGCACCTGCTTATCCGTCCCCGAGCGCAGTAGGGTTTGATAACGGCTTCTTTCCCTCGGGGACGGCGCCCAAGGTAGACCTCTCTCGCTTTGAGAAAAGCGGTTATGTCCCGCCTGGAACGTACCACGGCGACGTTGTCGTCAACAGGCAATGGCGCGAGCACGGCGACATCGTCTTTGAGAGCCAGCCCGGTAGCGACAACGTAACGGCCTGCTTCGATCCGGCATCATTGACGCGCTACGGCATCGACTTGAAGAAGGTGGAGGCCAATCGTCAGCATCCTGCCGATCCGCGATCGCCTGGCGTTGAGATATCTGGTGGCAACGCGAAGCCTTCCGTGGATGTGTCCGGCGATATCCGGCAAACAGCAGACGCACCGCATTCCATCGACACGCTCAAACCCATTCCTCAGGGTCGCTTCTGCGGACAGCTCGGTGAGTACATTTCAGGCGCCACCGTCGATTTCGACGCCGGCTCGCAAACACTGACGTTATCCGTACCCCAGATCTACATGCTGCGCTCCGCGCGCGGCTACGTAGACCCGTCACAATGGGATGCTGGCATCAACGCCGTCGTGGTGAACTACACGGCCAACGCCTATAGCTCAACCAACCATGGCGTTAGCCAGGCCAGCGGTTACGTAGGTATCAATGCCAGCGCCAATCTCGGCTCGTGGCACGTGTACCAGTTGGGCTCGCTGTCCTTCTCAAAAGGTGGCCACACTCGCTGGCAAAATGCCGCCACTTACCTGCAGCACGACATTCCGGCATGGAAAGCCCAGATGGTGCTGGGCGATACCTTTACGCCCGGCGATATGTTCGACAGCGTGCGCGTGCGTGGCGCCCGCGTGTTCAGCGACGACCGCATGCTGCCGCAGTCGCTGCGCGGCTATGCGCCCATCGTACGTGGCGTGGCGGAAACCAACGCCAAGGTCACCATCCGACAGCGTGGTTACATCCTCTACGAAACCAACGTGGCGCCGGGCCCGTTTGTCATCGATGACCTGTACCCCACAGGTTACGGTGGCGACCTTGATGTCGTCGTCACCGAAGCGGACGGACGCATCAAGGAGTTCGCTGTCCCTTACTCGTCCGTCACCCAGCTGCTTCGTCCCGGGCTATCGCGCTGGAGCGTCACGGCGGGCAAAGTCAACGAACTCAACCTGATCGATCAGCCCAAGATAGTGCAGGGCACCTATCAGCGCGGCCTGACCAATCTCGTCACCGGTTACACCGGCGCCACCCTTGCGACCGGATACAACGCCCTGTTGGTGGGTGGCGCCCTGAATACTGATATCGGCGCCTTCTCTGCTGACGTCACCTATGCCCACAACGCGACACCGGGACAGGCCTCCACCCAGGGCGAAAGCCTTCGCCTGGGTTACAACAAGAATTTCATCGATACCGGCACCAACTTTGCAGTGGCTGCGTATCGCTACTCCACCAGTGGCTACGTGGATCTTCAAAGCGCCACACAGCTGCGAGACGCTGCAGCGCGCGGTATCAACCCTGACTATGTGGCACGCGACAAAAGCCGCATGGATGTAAGCATCAACCAGTCGTTCGGTGCCACGGGTGGGCAGCTTTATCTTACCGGCTCAGTGCGCAACTTCTGGAACCAATCCGGCAAGCAAGTGGATTTCTCTGCCGGCTACAGCAACCAGTGGCGCTCCATCAGTTACAGCCTTAGCGCACAACGCACACGCAACAGCCTGCAGCCAAACCAGACGGTGGCTGGACTGGTCAACCAGATCCCTGGTCAGGCCACCAGTTTTGTCGTTCCCAACACGGTGACGCAGCGAGACACGCGCATCTTCTTCAGCATGACAGTGCCGCTGGGCAGGACGCAACATTCGCCCACCCTCAACGCGATGTACAACCACTCGCAACAAACGGGCGACAGCGAAATGGTCACCGTGTCGGGTACGGCGGGTGCGGACAACCGCATCAGCTACGGCGCCACGCTCAACCATCAGGGTGGTGACACCGCCGTCAGCCTCAACGGCCAGTACAACAGCAGCGTGGCTCGCTTCTCCGGCGGCTACAACCAAGGCGGCGGCTATCGCCAGTTTGGCGCCGGGATGGCGGGTGGCGTGGTGGTCCACGAGTACGGTGCCACCTGGGGTCCATCGCTGGGCGACACCGTCGGTCTGGTCTACGCACCGGGCGCGCGGGGTGCTGCCGTGCAGAACTCCCAGGGCGCCACCGTGGATATCAACGGCTACGCCGTCGTACCGAACCTCATGCCGTACGAGCTCAACACGGTCTCCATCGACCCGAAGGGCACCCAAGCGGGCGTCGCGTTCGAGGACACCTCACGCAACGTTGCACCGCGTGCGGGCAGCGTAGTGCTGCTCAAGTACGACACCACCAGCGGTCGCGCACTGATCGTCGACACAAGCTTGCCGGATGGCCGCCCCGTTCCCTTTGGCGCAGACGTATTTGACGAGCAAGGCACCAACGTTGGTGTCGCAGGTCAGGCCAGCCGCCTGTTCATCAATGGTCTCAACCAATCGGGCACGGTCACCGTGCGCTGGGGCGATGCGCCTACCGAAAGCTGCCGTATTCAGATCAGCCTGCCCGACAAACCTGCAAAGGTCGATGACTACGAAAAGCTACAAGCGCCGTGCACATCGGCAAACGCGCCGAAGCAGGATACGCATGCGGCGGCGACATGGCTCCGCCAATCGCGGGTACCAACCTACGGTGGCGACGTGCTCTTTCCTTCAATTGCTTTGAATGCTCAGCGCGTCGTATGAGCGGGAACATCAGAATGCCTTCTACCAGCTTTCGCCCGGCGCACCACTGCTTCAGCTTGATCGGCAAGCTTTGCGTTCTTCTTTTGCTGTCAGCGATCGGCACCGCTCCGGCGTGGGCGGGCAACTGCAAGATGACATCGCCCTCAGCGCCCGTTAACGGCACCATTCCTCTCTCAGGAAACATCACCGTTGGACGCGACGTGCCGGTAGGTACGGAGTTGTATCGAACAACATTCTGGAACAACACGGCGATCACCGTCGTATGCGATGCGGGTACTTACGCTTACGCGAAGAACCTGACGGTGACGCCCTATCCTCGCGCGTCCTGGACACCACCCAATGGCGCCATTGCTTACCAGACCAATATTCCCGGTATCGGGGTCTATATCTGGTCGAATCAAACCGGGCTACCTAATCTCAACACCGCCTCGATCAATATCGCCCACAACGGCGACAACTTCATCATGACCCAGGCGACAGGCACCATCGATGCCTGGGTGTCTTATGACGTAACTATCGTGAAGATCAGCGATCCGGTCGGAACGGGAACGTTGAATGGTTCGTCACTGCCAACCGTCCAGTTCGGCGTGATTGGAAGCAACACGGCCGTCACGCTGAACGCGCAGATCACGGGGTCACTCAACATCGTGTCGCGCACGTGTACGACACCGAATGTGCAGGTGGACCTCGGTTCGCACTACATGACCGAGCTCAAGGGCGTTGGCACGACTACAGGCACATGGGTGAATGTCCCCATCGTTCTGAACAACTGTCCGTCCTTCTTCGATCTCAACTACATCAACACCAACACGATGGACGGCGGCAACGTTGTTACCCAAGGCCGACTGGCTGCCAATTCGATTCAATACAGCGTATCGCCCGTCACATCCATTGCGGTGTCGAATCAGGGCGTGATGGCCCTGCAATCGGACGGTGTAAATCCCACAGCATCGGGCATCGGTATACAGATGGCAGATAGCAACGGCAATCCAATCGCCTACAACCAAAAGAACCAATCCGGATTGAACCTAACCACCACGAATAACGGCAACTACACGATCAACCTGAAGGCGCGCTATTACCAAACGGGCGCCAGTGCGACTGCCGGCCAAGCCAATGGTGCAGCGACCATCACGTTGACCTATCTCTGAGGTAGCCGTCATGAAACGTCTTCTCCCCCTGTTTGCTGTTGCTCTTGCGTGCTGGATGACCAACAGCGCAGCCGCAGACCTGAACATCAAGTTCACCGGAAAGTTCCTGACCAGTACGTGCTCGTTCACGGTTCCGGATACCGATCTTGGCACCTATGGCGCGTGGACGTTCACCGGTGTGGGCTACTTCGCCGCCTGGAGCGCCAACATCCCTATCACGGCATCGAACTGTACGTCGGATATCACCACGGTGCATATGACGTTCAACGGTACTGCCGATACAAAGGACAGCCAGTTCTTTAAGGCAGTACCGGTTGCAGGTCAGGGCAATATTTCCGGTGTGGGGATCGACCTTTCCACGGTGACCGGTGGGTTCAACCGCATAATTCCGAATTATACGCTGATCAATTGGAATCTGGCCTCCGTCGGCAACACCTACAGTATCAAGGCACGCTTCACTCAAACGCTTACTACGGTCACCCCCGGCCGAATGAAGGCACCGATCACCATTCAATTTACGTACAACTGACTCGCACGGTTTTCAGCATGAAACGAAACGTCATCAAAGGATGGATCGCAATCGGCCTGCTCAGCGCAGCGTCGATAGCCAGCGCACAGACAGTGACTTTCAACCTGACCGGTGCCATCACGCAGGGCACGTGCAGCTTCACGATTCCCGATGCCGATATCGGGTCGTTCGGTGCGTGGACCTTCACCGGCGTGGGTTACTTCGCCGCTTGGAGTGCCGACATTCCCATCACGGCATCGAACTGTACGTCGGATATCACCACGGTGCATATGACGTTCAACGGTGCTGCCGATACAGCGAACAGCCAGTTCTTTCAGGTAGCACCGGTTGCAGGTCAGGGCAATATTTCTGGTGTGGGCATCGATCTTTCCACGGTGACTGGTGGCTTCAACCGCGTAGTACCGAATATTACGCAGATTAATTGGAATCTCGCCTCCGTCGGCAACACGTACAGCATCAAGGCACGTTTCGCTCAGACGCTGGCTACCGTCACGCCTGGCCAGATGAAGACCCCGATCACCGTGAAGTTCACCTACAACTAACCGAACGTGCGAGGTGAACTCACGCCTCGTCGTCCTTTCGTGGCCAAGGTCAATGGCGGCCACGCTTGAACAGGAGTGGCAGGCCATGAAGCCGACACATAGGGCACTACTCACCACGCTCGCGCTAGCAGCGCTTTGTGGCAGCGCGCACGCGGATCAGTTGTTCAATCTGGCGGGGCAGATCTTTTCCGGCACATGCCAGTGGTCCATGTCAGATGCGGACAGCCTGGTTTCGCTGGATCCCATTCCGGTAGGAAATGTGCCGCCAAACGGTGCCGCGGGCTTCAAATCGTTCCAGGTCATGGTGACGCAGTGCACGCCGGACATCACCACCGCAACCTTCACCTTCAGCGGAACCTCGGACAGCATCGATCCACTCCGCTACAAAAGTACGGGCACGGCGAAGGGTATGGCGTTTGAACTGCAGTCGATGGACGGTCAAACCGTAGGTGCCAATGGCACAAACAGTTCGCGCAATGTTGTGATCAACGGCGGTCAGGCTGTGCTTCCACTCAAGGTGGGCTATTGGCATTCGGCCGGCATCGGCGTTACGGCGGGTACCGTTGCCTCTACCGCCATTGTATCGATGACCTATCAGTGACACCGGCTCCAGGCGGGGGCTTATCAGACCAGAAAGTGACGGGAACAGCTCGACTGGAGCGCGACAGGAGCGATCCAACGTTGCTCACCGTCATGTCAACACGGGAAGGCGGAAACGCACGCGAGCTATGAAAGCTAGCCGGCACGATCAAACTGCAGCTGCAAACCCGACGTTGTCGAGACTGGATCGGAACGGTAGTCCCTTGGTAACGCGTAGATGACGATCCTACAAAGCAGCGTAGGACGACAGCCGAAGCACACGTAGGCGAATTGCTAAAGACAGTTTGACTTGCCCTACATCAAGCCATAGCACTGAGGAGTTCCAATGAAATGCGCTGCTTCGGTAAGCAAGCCGGGTCGCCCATGGTCTCCGTAGGCTACGCGTAACTCCCCAAAGGATCAGCGCGTGTTCGTCATCGGCGACCATGACGGTATCCATCAAGATGGATCACCCACCCACGGAGATAGCGCCTATGAAGATTCGCACGGTCATCGCTGACGATCATTCCCTGGTCCGCAGTTGCATACGCAAAGAAATCGAGACGATGGAATGGATCCAGGTGACGCTCGAGGTGTCGTCACCCCATCAGCTTGTTGCCGAGCTGAGGCGCACACCGTGCGAGCTATTGATCATGGATTTCAACATGCCGGGAGGACCTACGGAGGACGGCCTTCCGCTGCTTGACTGCGTCCTGGCGCACCATCTCGCGTTATCCATCATCGTCGTGACGATGGTCACTCAATCGGATGCACTGCGGGCCATTCACGAAAGGAATGTATCCGGCATCGTAAGCAAGACTGACTCGCTGGGCGCCATCTCAATCGCTGTACGAACGGCAGCCGCTGGAGCGCGATACATCAGCCCAACCGTTCAATCCATCATCAACTCGCCTTCGTCCCGGACAGGCAACGGGCACACCGCGCCCCCTTTGCCACTCAACGAGTCCGAACTTCGCGTACTGCGTTTGTTTGTATCCGGCCGCTCTTTCGGCGAGATAGCCGCCCTTCTTGGGAGCAGCATGACAAACGTGGCGCGACTGAAGATGGACGCCATGAGGAAGCTTGGCATTCGACGCGATCTGGATCTGTACGGCTACGCCCTAGGACAGGGTTTCTCGATCTGAGCACGATCGCCTTGGTTTGAACGTTTAACTTCAACAGGGCCCGAGCCAACGGGGGAGGCTTCCGTCAGAGGCACGCCTGATAAGCCCGAACCGCTCCATCCGCGGAGAAGAAGTGACCCATTCGTGTGGAGTGTCATCGACGGACCGCCGGGCACCCCATGGATTCGTCTGTTCGCGTCTGGATGACTCCACCAGTGATCACCCGTCAGCGCCATCGTTCATTCCAAGGCGGCAGTAGAACGGTCAGCTCCGACTTCACTCGGGGACTCAAACCACCAAGCGATGCGTCCCATCAGGGGATGCCATAGCGATCACGTCAGTTGACCGACGCATGCGGAAGAAGCGAGCACCGGACACCGCTACCGAGGCGTGGAGCGGAGCAACGCTGTCTGCTCTTGGTACGCGAGGCCACGCGTATTTGTGGCGTCAGACACAGGCATGAAAAGCAGGTTCATGCGCCCGAACAAATGATCCCTCTCGCTGCCAATCTGACAGCGGACAAGCGCCCGCAACATGAAACGGGGCCTGATTCGAACTCACCAGGTACTAGCCCGTTGCAGCCACGGATTCATTTTCTCCGTGGCTGCGGCCAGGCTCAGCGCTCAGTCCCGCCCTTGGTGGATGTGATGAGAATTTCCACACGACGGTTCGGTGCCAGACACGCGATGAGTTTGCTCCGGTTCGTATCGGTACATTCCGTTACCGGCTTGCTACTACCGCGCCCCTGACTGGTCATCAGGTCACTCGAGATGCCTTGGCTCACGAGGTAGGCCTTCACCGTGTCGGCGCGCTTTTGCGAAAGCACGCTGTTATAGGCATCGCTACCCAGGCGGTCTGCATGACCCTGAATACGGATGCTTTGAATCTGGTCCGCATATTTCTTCAGTTTCTGAGCCAGCTCATCCAACTGTGCGCGACCGTTGCCCGTGATGTCGGCCAGCCCTGTACGGTCGAACAAGAACAACGCATCTGCGGAGAACGTGACGCGATCTGTCGTTACGGGCGCGGCCGGCGTGGGGTCCGGCTTCTGGAAGCGGGCGCACGACTCGGGTAGCCAATAGAAACTACGGGCCAGCTTGTTCTCGTCAAACAACACCTTGAACTGGCAGGTGACGACATCCCCATTCTCGATCGGCTCGATGAAGTTGAACACGTAGTTCCACTCGCGCACTCCCGCAATGCCCTCGCTGAAGTGGGGGAAGCCAATCAAGTCCGAAATCTGGTGCTTATTGAGTCCCGCTCGCACCCGCATCAGGTTTTCGCGGTTAGGAAAGGTACCGCCTCTGTGCATGGGCGTGGTGTCCGTGACTTTCGGCCACACCATGGAGTCGGCAGACAGGCCGTCCTTGTGAACGTTCTGACTGACGTTGCCACAGGCCGCCAGGGCGAGTGCCGATGCAAGCACAAAAGAAAAAGCTTTTATGGCTGAAAAGTTGATACGCATGATGAAAGAAACCTATATCGAAGAAGTGCGACGCTGAGAGAGTTCTCCCTCCGCACAAGGCGGAGGGAGTCGGGGTGTGCGATTACCAGACCATGCCGGCACCCACACCCACACCCACGCCCGTCTGCTGGTCACGCGTGGCGCTCGCCTTGAAGATGTAGCGACCGCTCTCGCTGATGGTGGACATACCGATGGCGATGGCGCTCTGGCCACGGAAGTTGCCGATGCCCACACCCACGCTGCTCTGATTGGGCTGATACGCCTGCGGAAGGTTGGACATGGCCATGGCAGCCGCCGAGCCAGCGTCAGCCCTCTTGCCCACCCGGTTGACCTGCTGGTCCGTATAGCTCTTTGCCCAGTTCTTCGTATCGTTCAACTGACTCACATTCACCGCATCCGTGGGAGCCGAACCAGCCTGCACGTTGTGAATGATGGTGGGGTCGCCGCCAGAATTCAGCGTCACCGAGTTGTAGTTGGGGCTACCGTCCACATTGGTGTCGTACTTGACCACGCCCGCGCTAGACGCCTTCAACTGGCTCACGTTCACCGCGTCGGTGTCCTGCGTACCTACCGCCACGTTGGTGATCTGACGTTCCGCACCGGTGGAACCCACAGACACCGAGTTCGCACGATCCGCCACCGAGTTGTTACCGATCGCCACGCTATTGCTGGCCGAGGCCTGCGAACCGTTGCCGACGGCCAGGCTGTTCTCGCCCGAAGCCGCTGCATTGGCGCCACCCGCTGCCGAGTTCTTCCCGGTAGCATTCGGCGACGGAGCCTTTTGATCCGCGCTGGTCTGGAACATGCCAGCCTGGCCCGTGGTGATATTGCTGATATTGCCGGCAATATCGTTGACCGTGTTTTCGACGTTCGTCACGCGGCCATCAAGCTTGTTCACGGCCTGGTTCGTGGCATAAAGCTGCGAACCATTCACCGCATCCGTGCTGGTCGCCGACAAACCACCCGCCGCCACGTTCGTGAGGGTGCGCTCCTGACCCTCGGCACCAACGCTCACCGTGCCCGTCGGATTGGCGCCAGCGAAGCTATAGCTGTCACCCGCAATCGTGGTCCCCGACGTGCCCGTCACAGCGCCCGTTGTGGAACCCGCACCCAGTGCCACGCTGTTAGCGGTGGAAGCCGCCGCGCCATTGCCGATGGCAACACTGTTCGCACCGCCGCTGACGGCCTGCGGACCGACGGCCACCGAGTTGAGGCCAAGGGCCTGCGAGTCATCCAGCGACGAATTGGCGTGGAAATACTTGATGCCGCCACCGTTATTGATGTTGTTGATCGTGCTATTGAGCACGTCCACCGCCTGGTTGGTCGCGTAAAGCTGCGAGCCGTTCACGGCATCCGTGCTGTCCGCGGACAAGCGGCCAGCCGCAACGTTGGTGATGGTGCGCTCGTTACCCTTGCTGCCCACGCTCACCGTGCTGGTCGGACTGGCGCCGGCAAAGGCATAGTCCGTGCCGCCGATCGTCGCACCTGTCGTCGCCACGGCCGTGTCCGTCACCGAACCCTGACCCAGGGCAACGTCGCCGGCATTGTTGGCCTTCGAATCACGCCCCAGTGCCAGGCTGTTATCAGCCGACGCCGTCGCGTTATAACCCACCGCGGTCGAGCCCTGGCCCTGCGCCGAGGAATCGGAAACATCCAGGCCCGTGTCGTTGGTACGCACGTAGCGGATGCCACGACCGTTGATCGTCGTATTGGTTGTCGACTGGTCACCCGCGAAGTTGTTCACTTCGTTAGTGATGTTGTTGAGGTTGTTGTTGGTCTCCGTCAACTGCGACATGTTCACCGCGTCGCTGGGATCCACACCGTCGGCCACGTTGGTGATCTTGGTGCCGCCCTTCTTGGTAGCCGCGTCATACTTGTCGCCACCCATCGTCACGCTGTTGTAGTTCACGGATCCATCGCCATTGGTGTCGTACTTCACCGCCCGATCGGACAGGTCATTCGTTGTCTGCGCCAGGCTCTTCAGCTGCGAGACGTTCACCGCATCCGTGTCATCTGCGCCGGCCGCCACATTGGTCACGCGACGCTCCGCACCGGCTGAACCCACCGACACTTCACCCACTGGCGAGGTGCCGGCGATGCTGGCTGTCGAACTCGGGTTGTAGCCCGACTTGGTCAGATCAGCCAACGTGGTGGCGTTGGCGCCCAGCGCCACGCTGTTGTCAGCCGAGGCGACCGCATTGCGACCCAGTGCCAGTGCATTGGCACCCGTGGACTTGGCCTGGTAACCGACTGCCGTCGAGCCCACGCCCTGGGCGTACGCATCGTCCACTGTCAGGCCCGTGTCGTTGGTACGCACGTAGCGGATGCCACGGCCGTTGATGGTCGTGTTGATCGCCGACTGGTCACCGGCGAAGTTGTTCACTTCGTTGGTGACGTTGGCGATATTGTTGTTGGTGTCGTTGAGCTGCGAGCCGTTCACCGCATCGGTGCTGTCCGCCGAAACGTCGCCAGCGGCCACGTTGGTGATCTTCTTGCCGCCTGCATCCACGCCAGCGATCGTCACGCTCGGACCACCCGTGATGGTCAGCCCATTGTTGTTCACCACGGTGTTGCCCATGGTGACGCTGCCCGTGTCCGTCAGATCCAGGTTCTTGTTGAGCTGAACATTGATCTCGCCCGCGCCGTCGGTACCCGACTGCGCCACGCTGACGTTGCTGTCGCCCTTGAAAGCGACCTTGCCGCCATTCTTGATCGCGGCATCGTTGCCGTTGGCATCGGTCGCCGTCCAGCCGCTACCGGCCACCGCGCTGTTGAGCTGATCGACATTCACCGCATCGGTGCCCGCCGTACCGGCCGTCAGGCCCGTGATCTTGCCGCTGTTACTGTCGTTGATCGTCACGCCGCCGAACTTCGGCGCGTCAGCGATCTGGATCTGCATCACGCCATTCGTGTCGACCGAGGTCTGCACGTTGCCGCCGCTGAACGTGCCGGCGGTCGGCGTCGCGCCGCCCTGGATGGCCAGCGTGTCGCCCAGCTTCTTCGCCACCGAGCCACTGTTGCCGGCGAAGGTGATCGGGTTGTTGGCCAACCCACTCAGCTGATCCACATTCACCGCATCGGTGCCGTTCACGCCGGCCGCCACGTTGGTGATGGTCTTGCTGCCAGCATCCACACCGTTGATGGTGATGCTCGGACCGCCCGCAATGGTCAGGCCGTTGTTGTTCACCACGGTGTTGCCCATGGTGACGCTGCCCGTATCCGTCAGGTCCAGGTTCTTGGCGAGCTGCACGTCGATCTCGCCAGCGTCGTCGGTACCCGACTGCGCCACGCTGACGTTGCTGTCACCCTTGAAGGTGACCTTGCCGCCGTTCTTGATCGCGGCATCGTTGCCGTTGGCATCGGTGGCCGTCCAACCGCTGCTGTTCACCGTGCTGGTGAGCTGGTCGACGTTCACCGCATCGGTGCCCGCCGTACCGGCCGTCAGGCCCGTGATCTTGCCGCTGTCACCATCATTGATCGTCACGCCACCAAACTTCGGTGCGTCAGCGATCTGGATCTGCATGGCACCGTTTGTGTCGACCAAAGTCTGCACATTGCCGCCACTGAAGGTGCCCGCGGTCGGCGTCGCGCCACCCTGGATGGCCAGCGTGTCGCCCAGCTTCTTCGCCACCGAACCGCTGTTGCCGGCAAAGGTGATCGGGTTGTTGGCCAACCCACTCAACTGATCCACGTTCACCGCGTCGGTGCCGTTCACGCCGGCCGCCACGTTGGTGATCGTCTTGCTGCCGGCATCCACACCGGCGGTGGTGATGCTCGGGCCATCCTTGATGGTCAGGCCGTCATTGTTCACCACGGTGTTACCCATGGTGACGCTACCCGCATCGGTCAGGTCGAGATCCTTGTTGAGTTGGACATCGATTTCGCCAGTGTTGTCGGTACCCGACTGCGCCACCGTGACATTGCTGTCACCCTTGAAGGTAACGGTGCCGTTCGGGCCGATGTTGGCAGCCGTGGTGCCGTCGGTCGCCGTCCAACCGGCCGAGGCCAGGCTGGCCACGCTCTTGAGCTGCGAGACGTTCACCGCATCGGTGTCATCCGCACCGGCCGCCACGTTGGTCACGCGACGCTCATTGCCGGCCGAACCCATCGACACCTCACCCACCGGCGCGGTGCCGGCGATGCTGGCCGTTGTGCTCGGGTTGTAGCCCGACTTGGTCAGATCGGCCAACGTGGTGGCGTTGGCGCCCAGCGCCACGCTGTTGTCAGCCGAGGCGACCGCGTTGCGACCCAGTGCCAGTGCATCGGCACCCGTCGACTTCGCCTGATAACCCACCGCCGTTGAGCCCACGCCTTGGGCGTACGCATCGTCCACCGTCAGGCCCGTGTCGTTGGTGCGCACGTAGCGGATACCGCGACCGTTGATGGTCGTATTGGCCGTGGACTGATCACCGGCAAAGTTGTTCACTTCGTTGGTGACGTTGGCGATGTTGTTGTTGGTGTCGTTGAGTTGCGAGCCGTTCACCGCGTCGGTGCTGGTCGAGGAGATATCGCCAGCGGCCACGTTGATGATTTTCTTGCCGCCCGCATCCACGCCCGCCGTGGTGATGCTCGGACCGCCAGCGATGGTCAAGCCGTTGTTGTTCACCACGGTGTTGCCCATGGTGACGCTGCCCGTATCCGTCAGGTCCAGGTTCTTGGCGAGCTGCACATCGATCTCGCCGGCGTCGTCGGTACCCGACTGCGCCACGCTGACGTTGCTGTCACCCTTGAAGGTGACCTTGCCGCCGTTCTTGATCGCGGCATCGTTGCCGTTGGCATCGGTGGCCGTCCAACCGCTGCTGTTCACCGTGCTGGTGAGCTGGTCGACGTTCACCGCATCGGTGCCCGCCGTACCGGCCGTCAGGCCCGTGATTTTGCCGCTGTTGCTGTCGTTGATCGTCACGCCGCCAAACTTCGGCGCATCGGCGATCTGGATCTGCATGGCACCGTTTGTGTCGACCAAAGTCTGCACATTGCCGCCACTGAAGGTGCCCGCGGTCGGCGTCGCGCCGCCCTGGATGGCCAGCGTGTCGCCCAGCTTCTTCGCCACCGAGCCGCTGTTGCCGGCAAAGGTGATCGGGTTGTTGGCCAACCCACTCAACTGATCCACGTTCACCGCGTCGGTGCCGTTCACGCCCGCCGCCACGTTGGTGATCGTCTTGCTTCCGGCATCCACACCGTTGATGGTGATGCTCGGACCGCCCGCAATGGTCAGGCCGTTGTTGTTCACCACGGTGTTGCCCATGGTGACGCTGCCCGTATCCGTCAGGTCCAGGTTCTTGGCGAGCTGCACGTCGATCTCGCCAGCGTCGTCGGTACCCGACTGCGCCACGCTGACATTGCTGTCGCCCTTGAAGGTGACCTTCCCGCCGTTCTTGATGGCCGCGTCGTTGCCGTTGGCGTCAGTGGCTGTCCAGCCGCTGCCATTAACCGTGCTGGTGAGCTGGTCGACGTTCACCGCATCGGTGCCCGCCGTACCGGCCGTCAGGCCCGTGATCTTGCCGCTGTCACCATCATTGATCGTCACGCCACCAAACTTCGGTGCGTCAGCGATCTGGATCTGCATGGCACCGTTTGTGTCGACCAAAGTCTGCACATTGCCGCCACTGAAGGTGCCGGCGGTCGGCGTCGCGCCGCCCTGGATGGCCAGCGTGTCGCCGAGCTTCTTCGCCACCGAACCGCTGTTGCCGGCAAAGGTGATCGGGTTGTTGGCCAACCCACTCAACTGATCCACGTTCACCGCGTCGGTGCCGTTCACGCCGGCGGCCACGTTGGTGATCGTCTTGCTACCGGCATCCACACCGGCGGTGGTGATGCTCGGGCCGTTCTTGATCGTCAGGCCATCGTTGTTCACCACGGTGTTACCCATGGTGACGCTGCCCGCATCGGTCAGGTCCAGATCCTTGTTGAGCTGGACGTCGATCTCACCCGCGTTGTCCGTGCCGGTCTGCGCCACGGAGACGTTGCTGTCGCCCTTGAAGGTGACCTTGCCGTTGCCCTTGATCGCCGCGTCGTTGCCGTCGGCGTCGGTGGCGGTCCAGCCGCTGTTGGCGACCACATTGTTGAGCTGGCTGACGTTCACGGCGTCCGTGTCCGCCGTACCCGCTGTCAGGCCCGTGATCTTGCCGCCGTTGCTGTCGTTGATCGTCACGCCACCAAACTTCGGTGCGTCAGCCATCTGGATCTGCATCACGCCATTCGTGTCGACCGAGGTCTGCACGTTGCCGCCGCTGAAGGTACCGGCGGTCGGCGTCGCGCCGCCCTGGATGGCCAGTGTGTCGCCGAGCTTCTTCGCCACCGAGCCGCTGTTGCCGGCGAAGGTGATCGGGTTGTTGGCGACGGTGTTCAGCTGGCTTACGTTCACCGCGTCGGTGCCGTTCACGCCCGCCGCCACGTTGGTGATCGTCTTGCTGCCCGCGTCCACGCCTGCCGTGGTGATGCTCGGGCCATCCTTGATCGTCAGGCCATCGTTGTTCACCACGGTGTTGCCCATGGTGACGCTGCCCGCATCGGTCAGGTCCAGGTCCTTGTTGAGCTGGACATCGATTTCGCCCGCGTTGTCCGTGCCGGTCTGGGCCACGGAGACGTTGCTGTCGCCCTTGAAGGTGACCTTGCCGTTGCCCTTGATCGCCGCGTCGTTGCCGTCGGCGTCGGTGGCGGTCCAGCCGCTGTTGGCGACCACATTGTTGAGCTGGCTGACGTTCACCGCGTCCGTGTCCGCCGTACCCGCTGTCAGACCCGTGATCTTGCCGCTGTTACTGTCGTTGATCGTGACGCCGCCGAACTTCGGCGCGTCAGCGATCTGGATCTGCATCACGCCATTCGTGTCGACCGAGGTCTGCACGTTGCCGCCGCTGAAGGTGCCGGCGGTCGGCGTCGCGCCGCCCTTGACCGACATCGTGTCGCCCAGCTTCTTCGCCACCGAACCGGTGTTGCCGGCGAAGGTGATCGGGTTAGTCGCCACCGAGGTCAGCTGATCCACGTTCACCGCGTCGGTGCCGTTCACGCCCGCCGCGACGTTGGTGATCGTCTTGCTACCCGCATCGACGCCGTTGACGGTGATGCTCGGACCGTTCTTGATCGTCAGACCGTTGTTGTTCACCACGGTGTTGCCCATGGTGACGCTGCCCGTGCTGCTCAGGTCGATGTTCTTGGCGAGCTGCACATCCACTTCGCCCGCACCATCGGTACCGCTTTGGGCAACGCTGACATTGCTGTCACCCTTGAAGGTGACCTTGCCGCCATTCTTGATCGCCGCGTCATTGCCATTGGCGTCAGTGGCCGTCCAGCCGCTGCCATTGACCGTGCTGGTGAGCTGGTCGACGTTCACCGCATCGGTGCCCGCCGTACCGGCCGTCAGGCCCGTGATCTTACCGCTGGCATTGTCGTTGATCGTCACGCCACCAAACTTCGGTGCGTCAGCGATCTGGATCTGCATGACGCCATTCGCGTCGACCGAGGTCTGCACGTTGCCGCCACTGAAGGTGCCCGCGGTCGGCGTCGCGCCGCCCTTGACGGACATCGTGTCGCCCAGCTTCTTCGCCACCGAGCCGCTGTTGCCGGCGAAGGTGATCGGGTTGGTGGCGACCGAGGTCAGCTGATCCACGTTCACCGCATCCGTGCCCGCCGTACCGGCGGCCACGTTGATGATCTTCTTGCTGCCGCCATCCACACCGGCCGCCGTCATGCTCGGGCCACCTGCAATGGTCAGACCGTTGTTGTTCACCACGGTGTTGCCCATGGTGACGCTGCCCGTGCTGCTCAGGTCGAGGTTCTTGGCGAGCTGCACATCCACTTCGCCCGCACCATCGGTGCCGGTTTGGGCAACGCTGACATTGCTGTCGCCCTTGAAGGTGACCTTGCCGCCGTTCTTGATCGCGGCGTCGTTGCCATCCGCGTCGGTGGCGGTCCAACCGCTGTTGGCTACGGAGGTCTTGAGCTGGTCGACGTTCACCGCATCGGTGCCCGCCGTACCGGCTGTCAGACCCGTGATCTTGCCGCTACCCGCGTCATTGATCGTCACGCCACCAAACTTCGGCGCGTCGGCGATCTGGATCTGCATCACGCCATTCGTGTCGACCGAGGTCTGCACGTTGCCGCCGCTGAACGTGCCGGCGGTCGGCGTCGCGCCGCCCTTGACCGACATCGTGTCGCCCAACTTCTTGGCCACCGAGCCGCTGTTGCCGGCAAAGGTGATCGGGTTGGTGGCGACGGTGTTCAACTGGCTTACGTTCACCGCATCCGTATCCGCCGTACCGGCGGTCAGGTTGGTGATCTTTTTGCTGCCCGCGTCGATGCCGGCCGTGGTGACGCTCGGACCGCCGGTGATGGTCAGGCCCGCGTTATTCACCACGGTGTTGCCCATGGTGACGCTGCCCGTGCTGCTCAGGTCCAGGTTCTTGGCGAGTTGCACATCGATCTCGCCCGCATCGTCAGCACCCGACTGCGCCACCGTGACATTGCTGTCACCCTTGAAGGTGACCTTGCCGCCGTTCTTGATCGCCGCGTCGTTGCCGTCGGCGTCCGTCGCGGTCCAGCTACCGCCGGAAATCGCGGTGTTGAGCTGGCTGACGTTGACGGCATCCGTATCCGCCGTACCCGCCGTCAGGCCCGTGATCTTGCCCGTGCCACCGCTGTTGATCGTGACGCCACCGAACTTCGGCGCGTCAGCGATCTGGATCTGCATCACGCCGTTGGTGTCGACCGAGGTCTGTACGTTGCCGCCGCTAAAGGTACCCGCGGTCGGCGTGGCGCCGCCCTTGACCGACATCGTGTCGCCCAGCTTCTTCGCCACCGTACCGGTGTTGCCGGCAAAGGTGATCGGGTTGTTGGCGACCGTGTTCAGCTGGCTCACGTTCACCGCGTCGGTGTTGTTCACACCGGCGGCCACGTTGGTGATGGTCTTGCTGCCCGCATTGATGCCGGCCGTGGTGACGCTCGGGCCACCGGTGATGGTCAGGCCGGCGTTATTCACCACGGTGTTACCCATGGTGACGCTGCCCGTGCTGCTCAGGTCCAGGTTCTTGGCGAGTTGCACATCGATCTCGCCCGCATCGTCAGCACCCGACTGCGCCACCGTGACATTGCTGTCACCCTTGAAGGTGACCTTGCCACCCGGGCCGATATTGGCGGCGTTGGTGCCGTCCGTGGCGGTCCAGCCGGCGGAGGCCAGGTTGGCCACGCTCTTGAGCTGGGAAACGTTCACCGCGTCGCTGTCGGCCGAGCCCGCACCCACGCCGGTGATCTGGCGGCTGCCCACATCCACACCGGCCTGGGTGGCCTTGGTGGCGGTAATGGCGGTTTGATCCGCGGTGGACGCCTTGGCCGGGGCATAACCGGCGACGCCCGAGGCGCGGCTGGCATTGGAGCCCGCACCCAGCGCCACACCGCCGGCCACGGTCACGGCAGCGTTGTTACCCAGCGCCACCGCCTGGTCGGTGCCAACAGCCAGGTTGATGCTGTTGCCCAGCGCCATGCTGTTGGCACTGTTCACCGTGTTGCTGTTGCCGATGGCGTAGCTGTTGGTGCCCCCCACCGTGCTCTTGGTGCCGAAGGCGCCCGAATTGGCGCCACTGACGGTGGTGCTCCAGCCCACGGCAGAGGCTGCGGCACCACTGGCGAGCGCGCTGGTGCCCAGCGCCATGGCATTGCCGTTGGTGGCGGAGGCGCCTACGCCCTCGGCCATGCTGTTGGCGCCGGTAGCGCCGTCGTTGTTGTAGTTCTGGCCCTGCGTGCCGCCGTCGTTGACGCTCTGGTAGTGCGTCCCCACGGCCTGCAACTGCGCGACGTTGACGGCATCGGTGGCGAGAGTGCCCGCAGCTACGTTGGTGATCTGGCGGGTGCCGCCGCAAGCGCTGCTGCCCACGCTGACCGCGCCCAGCGTGCTCTTCCACGTGGCGCTGGTGCTGCTGGAGGCGGCATTGGTGCGGGGGTCAAAGCCCTGCACGCCAGCCGCGGTGGATGCCACGGACGTGCTGCCCAGGGCCACACCATCAGCAACCGACGTGGTGGCACCGTTACCCAAGGCCGTGGCATTGGTGGTTGACGCCACGGTACCGCTGCCGAGGGCCACACTATTGCTGCCCGACGCATTCGCACTGAGGCCTCCGGCAAACGAGGCAGAACCAGCACCGTTCGCCGATTTGCCTATAGCTACCGCGGAAGTGCCTGCACTCGAGGCGCTATTGCCCACGGCGATGGCATCGGCCGCGCTGACACTGGCCTGCGTGCCTGCGGCAATGCCATTGCTCGCCGCTGCGGTCGCCGACGTACTCCTGCCGATGGCAATGGCATTGCCCACGTTCGCGTTCGCCAAGGGACCTATGGCGATCGCTGCATCGCCGCCGGTGGAAGCGCTATTGCCGAACGCAATGCTGCCGGCGGAGCCGCCCGCGTTGTTGGCTTTGGCGTTGGCGCCGAAGGCGATGGAGTACGAGCCGTTGGTGGCGCTGGCCTGGTAGCCGATCGCCGTGGCGTAGGTACTGCTGGCCGTGCTTGTATAACCCACGGCCATGGCATAGTCAGCCGTCGCCGTGGCGTAGGAACTCACGGCAAGCGAACCCAACCCCGATGAGCGTGCCAACGCGCCCAGCGAAACGGCATCATAGGCGGTAGACCATGCGTTACGACCGATGGCGATGGTACGTGCCACCGTGGCGGCAGCACCCATGCCCACCGCTACGCCCCAGGGGCCGGCAGTGGCGCTAGAACCCACGGCTACCGAGCTTCCGGCCGAGACGGAGGCGTTATCACCGATAACAACCGACAGGCCGGTGGTGTTCCCGAGGTTAGAGGCTTTGTTGCCGATAACAACGGCGCATCCGCTGGGTAGCGTTTGACCTGACACGTTGGTGTCGGCGGTAGCCTGGCAAGTGGTGTTAGTCGAGCTCGCGCCATCACCGACCACCGTGTTGCCGGTATTGGCGCTCGTTGCACCGACGCCATACGGCGTAAACGCCCACGACGAGGCCGACATACCCGCGAGGCTCAAGCCAAACACGACCACCGCACCGACTTTTACCGATGCCTTGCTCGACCCGCTCTTTCCGCGGCGTGTGGCCAGTTCCGATGCGACCACCCATTTACCAATGGTGGCGTTCCAGACAATGCGATAGATCTTGTTCATGGCGTTTTTGAGAGGTTCGTGAGGGATGGGATCCGCCATGCCGGTACCCCGGTGGCGTTGGGAACGGGGGTGGCGCCTTGCGCCCGTGCACCTGTTCCATGAACGCCATGTTCCGAACCTTCTCAGCCCCAAAATATGAGAGCGCTCTGAGACTTACAGAGGCTTAGGGCATTTGAGATAACCCTCATCTGTGAGACGGATTTATTCCTCCCTTTTTCTATCCATGTCAGGTATGTGGCGTTACCCAACATGTTGTGTTTGTCGTGCAAACGACTGACATATGTAGTGTTCCGTGGACGCGCCTTGCCCGGTTTTGTTAGCAAGGGGTGACGAAAACGGCGGTTTTGTGGGCGGCCGACTACAGCGACTACCGCAGGGCTGACGCTGGAAGAGGTTGATCTACGTCAAGCCACCGGACGTTTGGCATCAGGAGGCGCCGGGACGTGGCAGGCTCTCAGGGCTGGGGCACTTCGCGTGGTGCCGTTGGCTGACGGAAGGTACGGGACGACCAGCCCGTTGGCGGTTGAAAAGCGCTCTGCTGGGATGGCGGTTTCCCAGGAACGGTGAGGCCAGATTGGCCCCTCACCCCAACCCTCTCTCCCAAAAAGGGGACTACCTTCGGGTCGCCCGGAGGGGAGAGGGAGAAGAAGCGCAGGCCCGTCCCGCTACGACGACCGCCGTGTGGTTAACGACACTTACGGCACATTCGCTTTGCATGGTTTGCGCGCATAAAGCGGGCCGAGGGCGACGGGCTGGCCGACGCCTTCGTCTTGCAGCGCGGACGGACGCGCCGCCGTCAACGAACTGACCCCGTGAATTTTTTTGCGCCCTTGATACGCCGCCCTATCGGTACGTCGGTGCTGGCGTTTGGACTCGCGCTGGCGGGGTTCTGGGCGTACCTGCTGCTGGGTGTGGCGGCGCTGCCGTCGCTCGAATTTCCGGGCATGGTGGTTTACACGGAGTTGCCGGGTGCGAATGCGCAGACCATGGCGGCGACGGTGGCCGCGCCGCTGGAGCGGCACCTGGGCCGTATCCCGGGCATCAAGGAGATGCATTCGGAGAGCAACGACGGTTCAACGTCGATACGCATCATCTTCAACTTTGGCAACAACACGGACAAACGCGCGCGTGATGTCGAGGCGGCCATCAACGCGAGCATGGCGGACCTGCCGTCGGATATCCCGATACCGCCGCGCTATTACAAGTTCAACACGGCCAATATCCCGGTGTTGCTGTTGTCGCTGACGTCCAGCTCGTTGCCGCCGGACAAGCTTTACGACTTGGCGGACACGCTGATCAATCCCGCGCTGTCGCAGATTCCCGGCGTGGCGCAGGTGCGTGTGATCGGCGGCCGACCCAAGGCCGTGCGGGTGGAGCTGAACACGGAGGCGTTGGCCGCCAAGGGCCTGACGGCCAACGATGTGGCGAACGTGCTGCGCGCGGCCAATGTGACCTCGCCGGAAGGTGCGTTGAGCGACGGACGCACGCAGATGACGGTGGCCACTACGGCGTCACTCAGTACGCCGCAGGAGTTTGGCAACCTGCTTATCGCGGTGCAGAAGGGTGCGCCGGTGCGGTTGTCGGATCTGGCGAAGGTGACGACGGGCCAGCAGGATGAGTATCAGGCGGCATGGTTCAACGACCATCGCGCGGTGGCGATACGCATCAGCAAGCGGCCGGAGGCGAACGCGGTGGCCACGGCGGATGCGGTACGCGCCAAGCTGCCACAGATGCGCGCGTGGCTGCCGGCGGACTTGCAGATCACGCCGATCTTCGACCTGACGCAGACCACCAAATCCGCGCTGCACGAGGTGGAGGTGGCTCTGCTGCTCAGCGTGCTGTTGGTGGCGCTGGTGATGCTGGTGTTTCTGCGCCGCGTGGGGCCCACGCTGATTGCGATGTTGAGTGTGCCGCTGTCGCTGGCCGGTGCGTTTACGGTGATGTGGACACTGGGCTTTACGCTCAACACGCTGTCGCTGGTGGCGCTGGTGTTGTGCATCGGCTTTGTGGTGGACGATGCGATTGTGGTGATCGAGAACATCGTGCGCCATATGGAACACGGCTCGCCACCGTTGCAGGCATCGCTGGATGGCGTGAAAGAGATCGGCTTTACGGTGGTGTCGATCACGCTGTCGCTGATTGCGGTGTTTGCGCCGCTGCTGTTTGGCAACAATCAGTTCACGCTGTTGCTGCGCGAGTTCTCGGTGACGCTGACGGCGGCGGTGGTGATCTCGGCGATTATTTCGCTGACGCTGACGCCGGCGTTATGCGGGCGCTACCTGACGTTGGAAAACGCCGGTGGCCGCGAGCCCAACCGCATGGAGAAGGCGCTAGAGCGCTTTGACCGCGCGCTGCACCATGTTTACGAACGCGCACTGGATTGGGCGATGCGACATCGCCGATTGATGCGCTGGCAGCCGCTGATTCTGCTGACACTGACGGTGGGCATGGCGATGGCGGTGGTGAAGCTTTATGGCTTTGAGTTTATGCCGAAAGAGGACATCGGCATGATTCAGGGCGACGTCACGGCAGACAATAATATTTCGCCCACACTGATGGCCGAACGCGCGAAGAAGGCGGCGGCGATCATGGTGAACGACCCGGCCGTGCTCGATGTCACCACGTTTTTAGGCAGCGACAACGCCGGCGGCGCGGTGGGCAACCAGGCCACGATGTTTGTGGACCTTAAGCCGCGTGGCCATGGCCCCGGCATGCGGGCGGAGTCGATCAAGGACACGATTACGCGGCTCAACAAGGCGTACGAGAAAGTGCCGGAGTTGCACGTTGCGCTCAACTCCATCGGCTTTTTCAACGACAACGACAACACCAACCGCGGTAGCGAGAGTTTCCAGTTGATCAGCGCGGACAACGCGGACCTGCAGCCGTGGGTCTACAAGGTGACGCAGCAGATGCGCTTGCATAAGGAGCTGCGCGACGTTACCAGCGACTACGACAATGTGGATAAGCAGCAGATGCTGACGGTTGATCGCCGTGCTGCGGGCCGCCTGCATCTGAGCATGGGTGATATCGATTCGGCGCTGTACAACGCGTTTGGTCAGCGTCAGGTGTCGATCATCTATTCGAACATCAACCAGTATTGGGTGGTGCTGACGTCGGCATCGGAGCGATCGCTGAGCCCGAACACGCTGCTCAATACGTATGTACGCAGCGATACGGGCAGTATGGTGCCGCTGTCGGCGGTGTCGCGTATCGAGCCCAGTGTGCAGCCCTCGCTGGTGATCCATACCAATCAGTTGGAAGCCACGCAGATTTACTACAACACGGAGCAGGGCCTTCCACAGGACAAGGCGACGGCGTTGATCGAGCAGATTGTGGCGGATGTGCGGCCACCGCCGGGGATACAGCTGGGCTATTCAGGCGACGCGCAGAATCTGCAGGAAACCAAATCGAACGCCAATGTGTTGCTGCTTGGCTCGATCCTGGCGATGTACATCGTGCTGGGCATTCTTTACGAAAGCCTGGGCCACCCACTGACGATTCTTTCCACGTTGCCGGCGGCGGGCGCGGGTGCGTTCCTGGCGATGCTGGTGACGGGCACGCCGATGTCGCTGATGGCGATTATCGCGATCCTGATGTTGATTGGCATTGTGAAGAAGAACGCGATCCTGATGGTGGATTTCGCGCTGGTGGCGCAGCGCGATCATGGGCGTTCGCCGCCGGATGCGATTCGCGAGGCGGCGCTGGTGCGCTTTCGCCCGATCACGATGACGACGCTGGTGGCGATGGGTGCGGCCTTGCCGTTGGCGATTGGCTTTGGCATTGGCTCGGAGTTGCGGCAGCCGCTGGGTATTGCGATTGTCGGTGGCTTGCTGGTGTCGCAGTTGCTGACGTTGTTGAGTACGCCGGCGATTTATCTGTGGAATTACGACCGCAAGATGCACAAGGCGGCGCGGCAGGCGAGGCGGGCGGCCAAGCGGGCGTTGAAGGCGCAGCCGGTGGCGGGGTGAGGTGGGGGCTTCGGGTTCTTTGCTGCCTCTCCCCTCTGGGCGACCCGAAGGTAGTCCCCTTTTTGGGAGAGAGGGTTGGGGTGAGGGTCAATCTAGCTCCATCGTTTCATCTTTAGCCGTCACCCCGGCGTAGGCCGGGGTCCAGGTTCCGTAGTAGTCGGTTGTCGCCTCGTGCCTCATCGCGACCTGGCCGCTTACGCAGCGGGCGTTTCGATCGTCTGCCGACGCTCGAGTCACTTTTCTTTTGCTGGCCCAAAAGATCCCACGGGGACTAGCTTCGCTTCGAAAGTAACCCAAAGAAAATGGCCGTAGAGCCAACGCCTGCAGCATGACCTTGGGATAAGCCCGAACGGCTGAAGAATCGTGTGGCTTGGTCACCTTCGCGTCTACACAGCGGGTACGCCGTAGCGCTTCGCAACGCGCCGGTGCGGAGAGGACTTAAAGCAGCTTTCGCTACGCTTCCCGATCGCTGAGGCTAGGGAGAGAAGACGCTACGCTTTCCTATCGCC
This sequence comes from Dyella sp. ASV24, assembly GCF_016428905.1. Lineage (GTDB taxonomy): Bacteria > Pseudomonadota > Gammaproteobacteria > Xanthomonadales > Rhodanobacteraceae > Dyella. Next base: position 33,283 of record NZ_JAELTQ010000043.1, read on the forward strand.
GAGGCGAGGGAAAGGGAGCGCTACGCTTTCCCACCACCGGGGCAACGGAAAGCAGGCGCTACGCTTCCTAACCGCTGTGGAAAACTCGCCACCTAACGGCGTCGCTTTTCTCTTCTGCCTCGACTTTGTGCACCTAGAGCAGGAGCAACGCAACCCGCTGCGATGCGATGTGCAGCTTCGCTGCACGAGCCGTCCGCTTTCGCTTTTGATCTTCCGGGCCCCGTATGAGGCGGCAGGCGGGTGGAGAAAAGGCCCGTAGGGGAATCGGCAGGGATGCCGATTCCTTTTCGTCGGGGCAGGAGCCCCGTCGAAAAGCCCGGAACCCGACCGCGTACCTATCGGGCTTCTGCCCGATAGGCGACTCATCCGGGGGGCCCTTTCTTTGGGTTACTTTTCTTTGGGCAAGCAAAGAAAAGTGACTCGGCCTCCGGCAGGAGGTCGAAACGCCCGCCGCGTAGGCGGCCAGGTGGCGACCACGCGACAATCAAACAC
>NZ_JAELTQ010000384.1 GCF_016428905.1 Dyella sp. ASV24
CTCCAACAGCGCGTTCTCATCCTGTACCGTTTTGCGCATGGCGGTGCGCAGTTCGCGCAGTGCGCGTATGCCGCGTGGAAGCGGACCCTCGACGCCAAAGGGATGTACACGGCCGTTGAGTACGCGCCTGTCTCTTATACACATCTGACGCTGCCGACGAAGCTGGAATGGTGGGGGGGGGGGGGGGGGGGGGGGGGGGGGAAAGGGGGGGGGGGGGGGGGGGGGGGGGGGGGGGGGGGGGGGGGGGGGGGGGGGGGGGGGGGGGGGGGGGGGGGGGGGGGGGGGGGGGGGGGGGGGGGGGGGGGGGGGGGGGGGGGGGGGGGGGG
>NZ_JAELTQ010000385.1 GCF_016428905.1 Dyella sp. ASV24
CCCCCCCCCCCCCCCCCCCCCCCCCCCCCCCCCCCCCCCCCCCCCCCCCCCCCCCCCCCCCCCCCCCCCCCCCCCCCCCCCCCCCCCCCCCCCCCCCCCCCCCCCCCCCCCCCCCCCCCCCCTCCTCCCCCCCCCCCCCCCCCCCCACACCCCCACCATTCCAGCTTCGTCGGCAGCGTCAGATGTGTATAAGAGACAGATCGTGCGCCCGAGGGCCTTTTCCAGCTTCTTGCAGAGCTTGGGCGTGCCATTGACCAGCACAGCCTCCGCCGCAGGCTTCAGCATGGGGGCATCGACCAGCGAGTCGCTATAGGCCACATGCCACT
>NZ_JAELTQ010000386.1 GCF_016428905.1 Dyella sp. ASV24
CCCCCCCCCCCCCCCCCCCCCCCCCCCCCCCCCCCCCCCCCCCCCCCCCCCCCCCCCCCCCCCCCCCCCCCCCCCCCCCCCCCCCCCCCCCCCCCCCCCCCCCCCCCCCCCCCCCCCCCCCCTCTTCCCCCCCCCCCCCCCCCCCCACACCCACACCATTCCAGCTTCGTCGGCAGCGTCAGATGTGTATAAGAGACAGGCCCCCGCCCGTACAATTGACGCTTTAACGTCAATCCCCACGCGCCAGCCCCGGCGCGCAATCGCGAGCCCCTGATGGATAAGAGTTTCGAGCCCGGCCAGATCGAATCGAAGTGGTATGCCGCCTG
>NZ_JAELTQ010000387.1 GCF_016428905.1 Dyella sp. ASV24
ATCCTGGAGCACAAGCTTGAGATGGCGCGCAATATGCTCAAGGACACGTCACGTCCGCTGGCCGATGTCGCCGTGAGCAGTGGCTTCACCTCGCTGCAGTACATGTACGCCGTGTTCCGTCGTGAATCTGTCTCTTATACACATCTGACGCTGCCGACGAAGCTGGAATGGTGGGGGTGGGGGGGGGGGGGGGGGGGGTGGGGGAGGGGGGGGGGGGGGGGGGGGGGGGGGGGGGGGGGGGGGGGGGGGGGGGGGGGGGGGGGGGGGGGGGGGGGGGGGGGGGGGGGGGGGGGGGGGGGGGGGGGGGGGGGGGGGGGGGGGGGGGG
>NZ_JAELTQ010000388.1 GCF_016428905.1 Dyella sp. ASV24
GATCGTGCTCACGTTGATTCCGTTGTTGTGGATCGCCGGCAGCCGCTTGCTTGGACGCCCCTTGCGCCTGTGGCGCTGGCGCGTGAGTTTGCCGAGCACGCTGGTCGCCACGCGACAGGTATTGGTGCTGTCTCTTATACACATCTGACGCTGCCGACGAAGCTGGAATGGTGTGGGTGTGGGGGGGGGGGGGGGGGGTGTGGAGGGGGGGGGGGGGGGGGGGGGGGGGGGGGGGGGGGGGGGGGGGGGGGGGGGGGGGGGGGGGGGGGGGGGGGGGGGGGGGGGGGGGGGGGGGGGGGGGGGGGGGGGGGGGGGGGGGGGGGGGG